>NZ_VWWH01000039.1:0-61466 GCF_011753045.1 Burkholderia sp. Ap-955 | reverse complement strand
TGGCGACAGCCTCCGGCGCCGGCGCGCTCGCGGCCGCTTGCGCGGCGCTCGCGGCGGCAGCAGCCTCGGCGGCCTTCTTCGCCGCTGCGGCCGCCTTCGCCTTCTTGCCGCCGCGGTCGCCGTCGATATCGGCCAGCAGGTCGAGTTCCGAAGGCAGGTTGTCCGCCCCCGTCCAGCTCGCCAGGCGATCGCCCGAGAATGTCACGACGAGATCGCGCTGCTGGACGACTGCCGTCGAGCCGCGCTTGAAGTAAAAGAGGTAGTCCCAACGGTCGGCGTGGAACATGTCGGCCAGCAGCGGGGTGCCGAGCAACGCGCGCACCTGCTCGCGCGACATGCCGACCTGCAACTGCGCGGCCTTCTCCTGCGACACGAAGTTGCCTTGCACGACGGTGATCCGGTAGGGGGTGATGCTCTGCGCGATGCGCTGCGTCACGCTGTCGTACGACGAACAACCAGCCAGCGCGGCAACGGCGGCGGCAGCGATGATGACACTCCGCATGCGGCTCCTCTGAAAGTGCGAAAGAGATTCTGGAATCATTTCCCTCACCGTGCAGGCCCGTGTGCAGGCCGCGCGTGTTTCTGGAACGGCGAAAAGCCGGTAACATTGAAGCCCTGCATTGTACTCTAGGGATGCCTAGCCATGACCAATCCGACGGATCTCAAGAATATCGGGCTAAAGGCCACCCTACCGCGCCTCAAGATTCTCGAGATCTTCCAGCAAAGCCCGGTGCGCCACCTGACGGCAGAAGACGTCTACCGAAACCTGCTCAACGAGCAGCTCGACATCGGGCTGGCCACCGTCTACCGCGTGCTGACGCAGTTCGAGCAGGCCGGCCTGCTCACGCGCAGCAACTTCGAATCCGGCAAGGCCGTGTTCGAACTGAACGAAGGCTCGCACCACGACCACCTCGTGTGCCTCGATTGCGGCCGTGTCGAGGAATTCTTCGACGCCGAGATCGAAGGCCGCCAGCAGGCGATCGCGAAGGAGCGCGGCTTCAAGCTCCAGGAGCACTCGCTCGCGATGTACGGTTCCTGCACGACCGAAAACTGCCCGCACCGCAAGCACTGATTCGCGCGCCTCGCGCACGCAGCACGGCCCGGCCGGCATCTCGCCGCCCGGGCCGTGTTCTTTTCAGGATAGCGGCGGCACACCGCCGCGTGAATCGTGCGCCCCAGCCTTTCGAAAACCCTTCGACACGCCCGCCCGGGCTGCCGTCAGGCAAGCCGGAGCCGGGCGTTGCCCTTGCGTCAGGCCGCGCAGGCCGGCTCGAACTCGAGCGCCCACGCGCGCTCGAGCGGGATCTCGTCGCAATTCGGCTGCGGCCCGCCGCGATCGACGATCACGAAATCGCTGACCGCGTCGAGCGCGAGCAGCGGATGGTGCCAGACGCCTTTCGCATAGTTCACGCCCTGCCAGCCTTCCGCGAGAAACGCGCGCATCGCGTCGGGCCGGAACTCGCCGGCCGGCGCGACGACGATCGCGTAGCGCGACACGGCCGCGAGCGGGATGAACGCCTGGCTGCCGTGCGGATGGCGCTCCATCAGCGTGACCGCGACCGGCAGCGCGCGCGGCTGCGCGCGGAACACACTGACGAGCGGGCGGCCGCCGTCCGCGCACACGTCGATCGTCGCGAGATCGTGGAAGCGCTCGGTCGTGCCGCCGTTGATCGGAAAATGACGCGCGCCTTCGAGCGCGATCACGTCGCCGAACGGCGCGAACGCTTCGCGCGTCAGGCGCTCGACGCGCAGGATCCGGAATTCGCTCATGCCCTTGCCCTCCTTCAAGCCGGCTCGCCCCACAGACGCAGGCGCGACACGCCGCCGTCCGGGAAGATGTTGAAACGCACGTGCGTGACGGGGCCGAGCGAGGCAAGTTGGTCGAACGTGTGGACGTGGTCCATCTGCAGCTTCTGCTCGCCGAGCAGTTCGGCCCAGAACATCGCCTGCGTGACGAGCGAATCGTCGGTGCCGCCCGCCACCCGCGCGGCCTGCAGCGAGCAGCGGTCGGGGAAATTGCCCTTGAAGAACGCGGTATCGACCTCGACGCGCCGGATGATGCCCGGCCGTGCGAGCGCGACGATCGCCCAGTCGTTGCCGGGCTCGCGGCGCCGCCGCGTTTCCCAGCCGTCGCCCATGTTCACGCCGCGCCCCGGCATCAGCATCTGCGAGGCCGGGCCGAAGTGCTGGTTGTTCGCGGCCACCAGGTAGCCGCCGTTCTCGATCGCCGCGAGATCGACGAGCTCGCCGGCCGGCACCTGGCGCCAGTCGCGCTGCGGCTGGCCGTATACGCGCAGCCGGGCGAGGCCGCCGTCCGGGTACAGGTTCACGCGCAGGTGCGTATAGGGCTGCGCATCGTCGACGCTCACGTAGTGATGCGAATTGCCCTGCAGCGTCGTCGCCGGGACGATCGGGCGCCATTGCGCGTCGTCAGGCGGCGTGTCGCCTTCGGCGACGCACGCGTCGATCGACGCGGCCGGCGGGAAGTTGCCGGTGAAATGGCTCGTATCGAGGTCGACGCCGTGGATCACGCCCGGCCGCGCGAGCCGCACCACGCAGAAGTCGTGGCCGGTCGTGCGCTTGCGGCGCGTTTCCCAGCCGTCCATCCACTTGCCGTGGTCGTCGTACTTGCCGGGGATGAACACGGCCGGCTCGGGATTCAGCATGCGCTCCTTCGGTGCGAAGAACTCATCGCTGGCAAAGAGCGCCTGCGCCCCGAGGCGCGGGTCGGCGAGGTTCATGTAACGCCGCGTAAAGGCCGGCGCATTCGGATCGAGGATGGGGGCTGCCATGTCGTCTCCTGTTGTTTGATGATGTGCCGGCGCATCGAGGCGCCGGCCACATGAATTCGGTTGCGCGGGACGACCAGGGGAAGCCGCCCCGCGCGGGGGGGTGCGCTCAGAGCGCGTGAGCCTGGTCGCCGGCGACCGGCGCCGCGCGGTCTTCCTCTTCGGCCGGCACGTAGCGCAGCTCGCGATTCAGCACGCGTGTCGCGCGGGCACGATCGATGTCGTTCTCCCACACCGCGACGACCACCGTCGCGACGCAGTTGCCGATCAGGTTGGTCAGCGCGCGGGCGATGCCGACGAACCAGTCGACCGGCAGGATCAGCACGAGGCCGAGCACCGGAATCGCCGGGATCGCCGACAGCGTCGCCGCGAGGATCACGATCGCCGAGCCCGGGATCCCGTGCGCGCCCTTCGACGTGACGAGCGACACGAGCAGCACGACGATCAGGTCATGCGTCGACAGCGGCGTGTTGGTGGCCTGCGCGATGAACAGCACGGCGAGCGTCAGGTAGATCGAGAAGCCGTCGAGGTTGAACGAATAGCCGGTCGGGATCACGAGGCCGACCGTCGAATCCTTCACGCCCATGTATTCGAGCTTGCGCATCACCTGCGGCAGCACCGCGTCCGACGATGCCGTGCCGAGCACGATCGACAGTTCCTCGCGCAGGTAGCGGATCAGCTTGAACACCGAGAAGCCCGCGAGCCGCATCACGACGCCGAGCACGACCGTGACGAACACGAAGCAGCTCAGGTAGAACACCGCGACCAGGTAGCCGAGTTGCTTGAGCGACGCAACGCCGTACTTGCCGGTCGTGAACGCGATCGCGCCGAGCACGCCGAGCGGCGCGAGCTTGATGATGAAGCCGATGATCCGGAAGAACACGTGCGACAGTTCCTCGATCAGCGAGTTGACGCGCTGCGCCTTGTCGCCGAGCAGCGACAGCGCGGAGCCGAACAGCACCGCGAACACGAGGATCTGCAGGATGTCGCCCTTCGCGAACGCGTCGATCGCGGTCTCGGGGATGATCTTCATCAGGTAGCCGGCCGTGTCCTTCAGGCTTTCGGCGTTCTTCGCGTACGTCGACAGCGACGCCGCGTCGAGCGAGCGCAGGTCGATGTTCATCCCGACGCCCGGGCGCGTGAGCCACGCGAGGACGAGGCCGATGCCGAGCGCGAGCGTCGTCATGATCTCGAAGTAGATGACGGCCTTCAGGCCGACCCGGCCGACCTTCTTCAGGTCGCCCGCGTTTGCCATCCCGCTGACCACGACACAGAACACGATCGGCCCGATCACCATCTTGATCAGCTTCAGGAAGCCGTCGCCGAGCGGTCGCAACGACTCGGCGAAATGCGGGAAGAACGCGCCGAGCGCGATCCCTAGAATCAATGCGACGACTACCCGGCCAAACAGCGAATTGAGGAATTTCGACACGGCGCTCTCCCGATCCAACGGTTGCAGTTTCGTCTGTTCATACTGGTAAGACCAGTGATGTTATGGTGGATAGTAGGAAGCCGATATAGTCGAGTCAAGGACGGACAAAATAGGGATTTCCCGCCCCTGCCCGCCTGGCTTCGATGCATCGGACAGGGGCAGATCGTGGCTTTCCCGTAGGCCGGCCATGCACCGCCTGCGTGCGGATTACAATGCCGGTCAGACCGGCCAAAGTTCACATCATGAAAAACGTTCCGCATACCGTGACCGACGCCGCCATCGCGACGATCCGCGACCGGATCGAGGCAGGCGTTTATCCGGTCGGCAGCCTGCTGCCGGCCCAGCGCCAGCTCTCCGAGGAGCTGGAGATCAGCCGCGCGTCGCTGCGCGAGGCGCTGTCGACGCTCGAGGCGCTCGGGATGCTGCGCATCCGCGCCGGCAAGGGCGTGTATGTCGAAAGCGCGCAGGCCACGGCCGCGCACGCATGGCGCTTCGCCGAGCAGTCGTCGCCGCCCGACACGTACCAGATGCGCTATGCGCTCGAAGGCTTCGCCGCGCGGATGGCCGCGCACGTCGTCAGCGACGACGACATCGCGTGGTTCGAGGACAACCTCGCCGACCTGCACGTCGCGCTCACCGAAAGCGCGCTCGACGAGGCGTCGCAGCTCGACTTCGACTTCCACATGCGGATCATCCATCTCGCCGGCAACGCGGCGATCGAATCGGTGCTGCGCAGCAGCGCGGACATCATGAAGGAAAGCCAGCGCATGCCGTTCTACCGGCGCGAGCTGCTGCTGTCGACGTGGCAGGAGCACCGCGCGATCGTCGACGCGCTGATCGCGCGTGATGCGGGCGCCGCCGGCATTGCGATCGAAACACACATCGCGAACGCCGCGCAGCGCGCGGGCATCTTCTTCCCGACACCCCGCATATGACGGCCCAGGCGGCCGCCCGTTGCGCGCGCCGCCCGGTCGTACCGGTCAAGCTCCCGACGGGTCCCGATACGCGAGCGCACGCGCGATGAACGTACGCGCCGCGACGCTGCGGTACGCGCCCTTGCGTGTCAGCAGCGCGGCCGTGCGCGCGGGCAGCGGCGGATCGATCTCCAGCGCGCACAGGTCGGCGCTCTCTCGCGCGACCGCGTCGGGCAGCACCGTCGCGAGCCGGCCGCACCGCACGAGCGCCAGCACCGCGCTGATCGTATTCGTCTCGATCGCGATCTTCGGCTGCGCGCCGTGCTCGATGAAATACCGGTCGATGCGCTCGCGCGTCGCGAACGCGCGGCTCAGCAGCACCAGCGGCTCGCCGCCGAGCTCGGCCGGCGTCAGCGCGCGGCGGCGCCGTGCGAGACGATGCGTGCGGCCCGTCACGAGCGCGAGCGGCTCGTCCCACAGCGGCAGCGCGTCGATGTCCGGCGCGCGCGGCGGCATGAACGCGAAGCCCGCGTCGAGCCGGTCGTCGGCGAGCAGCGCCTCGATGCGCTCCTGCGGCATCGCGTCGATCGTCAGCGCGACGTTCGGATGGTCGGCATGGAACGCGTCGATCAGCGAGCCGCTCAGGTAGGCCGCGAAGGTCGGCATCATCGCGAGCCGCAGCGACCCGCTGCCGAGATCGGCGACGTCGTGCAGCGCGGCGCGCGCATGGCGCGCATAGACTTCGCCGAACTCGGTGAGCTGCACCGTGCGGCCCGAGCGGTCGAACAACTGCACGCCGAGCGTGTCCTCGAGCTGGCGCACCTGCTGCGACAGCGTCGGCTGCGAGACGTGCAGCGCGTCGGCCGCGCGCGTGAAACTGCGCTGCTCGGCGACGGCCAGGAAATAGCGGATGTGGCGGAGGAGCATGGCGGCAGAGGTATTGGTTCTACCAATGGAGAGCATAACGATCCAGTCTTGGACGCTATGGTTCGATTCCCGCATCATACGCACATCCGTTCCCGTGCATGACCGCTGTCGCCGCACCGGAGCGGCTCGCCCGGGCCCGCCCTGCGTCCGCCCGCCGCACGACGATCCGCCGCCGGCCCGATCCGGGCCCGGCCGCGATCCGCCCGGCGCGCATCGGCTCACCGCCGATCCGTCGACGCCGGCCCCGATTTCCGTCCACCCCGCGCATCCGACGGCTCCATGCCGCCGGCCGGCGCCGCTGTTTTTCGCGACCATGGAACCGCATCACGACACCCATCCTCCCCTGACCCGCGGCATGACGCTGCTGTTCGCCTGCGCGTGCGCCATCGTCATCGGCAACATCTATTACGCGCAGCCGCTGCTCGCCGCGATCGCGCGCAGCTTCGGGCGCGCACCGACCGAGCTCGGCTATCTCGTCACGCTGACGCAGCTCGGTTACGCGGCGAGCCTGCTGCTGATCGTCCCGCTCGGCGACGCGGTCAACCGTCATACGCTGATCGTGCGGCTGCTGATGCTCAACGTCGTCGCGCTGGTCGCGGTCACGTTCAGCACGAACTTCACGATGTTCGTCGTCGCGAACGTCGCGGTCGGCTTCGTCACCTGTTCGACGCAGCTGCTCGTGCCGTTCGCCGCGTCACTCGCCGATGCGCGCTCGCGCGGCCGCGCGGTCGGCACCGTGATGAGCGGGCTGCTGCTCGGCATCCTGCTTGCGCGCGTCGCGGCCGGTGCGATCGCCGACGGGTTCGGCTGGCGTGCGGTGTACGGCATCGCGGCGGTGATGGTGGCGGCGCTGACCGCCGTGCTCGCCGTTAAGCTGCCGAAGGATCGTCGCGATGCGCGCCTCGACTATGCGGCGCTGATGAAGTCGCTCGTCGCGCTGGTGCGCGCGCAACCGCTGATCGCGCTGCGCTCGACCTACGGCGCGCTCGTGTTCGCGTGCTTCAGCCTGCTGTGGACGGGCCTCACGTTCCTGCTGAGCCAGCCGCCGTACAGCTATTCCGAAGGGCAGATCGGCCTGTTCGGCATCGTCGGCGCGGTGGGTGCGCTCGCGGCGACGTCGGCCGGCCGGCTCGTCGATCGCGGCCACGGCAATGCAGCGACGGGGCTGTTCGCGGCGGCCGTGCTCGCGTCGTTCGCGCTGATAGCCGCCGGCGCGCACTCGCTCGCGGCGCTGATCGCGGGCATCCTGCTGCTCGACATCGGCGTGCAGGGCATGCACATCTCGAACCAGAGCGTGATCTATGCGCTGGCCGGCAACGCGCGCAGCCGCGTGACGACGATCTACCTGACGAGCTACTTCATCGGCGGCGCGTTCGGGTCGTTCGCGGCGAGCGTCGCGTACGGCATCGACGGCTGGCGCGGCGTGTGTGTCGCGGGCGCTGCGCTTGCCGGCGTGCTGATCGCGCTGTGGCTCGCATCGCAGCGCGTCGGCGTGCGGCAGGTCACGCAGTAAGTCGTTTCCTCGCCACCATGAAAAAAGGCACGTCCCGCGAACCGCGGGCGTGCCTTCTGTTGACGACGCCGATAGCGTCCGTCGCGCGCTAGCGCTTGATCGTCACGCCGCCTCGTCCGCGAAGTCGATCAGCACCTTCATCGCGCGCTGCCGGTCGCCGGCCAGTTCGAACGCGAGGTTCGCATCGCGCATCGGGAACACGCGCGTGACGGCCGGACGCAGGTCGACGCGCCCCGCGTTGATCAGCTGTACCGCGAGCGCGAATTCCGCATGAAAACGGAACGACCCGCAGATCGACAACTCCTTCGCGACCACGACGTTCTGCGGCAGGCTGACATCGCCGCCGAGCCCGAGCTGCACGACGACCCCACGTGGACGCATCACGTCCAGCCCGTCACGCAGCGCGCGCGCATTGCCCGAACACTCGATCATCACGTCGAACGTGCCCTTGTCGGCGCCGTAGCGCTCGACCCAGCCGGCATCGACCACCGCGTTGATCGTGCGGTCGGCGCCGAGCGCGCTCGCCACTGCCAGCGGCTCCTCGACGACGTCGGTCGCGACGATCTCCGCCGCACCGTGCACACGCGCCGCCGCCACCGCCAGCACGCCGATCGGCCCGCAACCCGACACCAGCACGCGCTTGCCGATCAGCGAGCCCGCGCGCGACACCGCATGCAGGCCGACCGCGAACGGTTCGGCAAGCGCCGCGAGCGACAGCGGCACGTGATCGGCGACCTTCACGCACTGCACCGCGTCGCACACGAGCGCGTTGCGGAATGCGCCCTGCACGTGCGGCATCCGCATCGCGCTGCCGTAGAAGCGCATGTCGAGACACTGGTTCGGCAGCCCTTCGAGGCAATAGCGGCACGCGCCGCACGGCCGGCTCGGATTGACCGCGACGCGATCGCCGACCTTCACCGACGTCACGTCCGGCGCGACTTCCGCGACCGTGCCGGCCACCTCGTGGCCGAGCACCATCGGCTGCTGCAGCCGGATCGCGCCGAAGCCGCCGTGCCGGAAATAATGGAGATCGGAGCCGCAGATGCCGCCCATCGCGACATCGACGCGCACCTGGCCCGGGCCGATCTCGCCCGCGTCCTGCTCTTCGACCCGCAGGTCGTTCGGCCCGTGGATCACGACACACATGCAACGCATACGCATGACAGCCTCCTCAGACGACCGGCGTGACCAGCGGCTCGCCGGCGAAGTGCGCGGCAAGGTTGTCGCGCACGAGCCAGCCCATCGCCTGGCGCGTCTCGATCGTGCCGCTCGCATGGTGCGGCTGCAGCAGCACGTTCGGCAACGCGAGGAAGCGCGGGTCGATGCGCGGCTCGTTCCAGAACACGTCGAGCGCCGCGCCGGCGATCGCGTTGCGCTCGAGCGCGTCGAGCAGCGCCGGTTCGTCGACGGTCGTGCCACGCGACACGTTCACCAGATAGCCTTGCGGCCCCAGCGCGTCGAGCACGGCGGCGTCGACGAGGTGGCGCGTCGTCGGCCCGCCCGCGAGCGTGACGATCAGCAGGTCGCACCAGCCGGCCAGCTCGGCGAGGTCGCCGAAGAAGCGGTGCGGACTGTCCGCGCGCGGTGCGACGTCGAAGTAGCCGAGCTCGACGTCGAAGCCCGACAGCCGGCGCGCGATCGTCGTGCCGATCCGGCCGAAGCCGACCACGCCGACGCGCTTGCCGTAAAGCCGTGTGACGAGCGGCATGTCGCCATCGCGCCATGCGCCGGAGCGCACGTATGCGTCGCCTGCGCCGATGCGGCGCATCATCGCGAGCGCGAGCCCGACGCCGAGATCGGCCACGTCGCCGGTCAGCACGTCGGGCGTGTTGGTCACGCGAATGCCGCGCTCGCGCGCGGCGGCGAGATCGATCGCATCGGTGCCGACGCCGTAGCAGGAGATGATCTCGAGCTTCGGCAGCGCGGCGATCAGCGCGGCATTCGCACCGAGATCGCCGCGCGTCGCGATCGCGCGCACGCCGGCGCCGTGTTCGGCGAGGAACGCCGCGCGGTCAGTGGCCTCCCACAGCCGGTGGACGTCATAGCCTGCCGACAGCCATGCGTCGTCCCACGGCTGGTAAGGGCCCGTCATCAGCAGTTCGGGCCGCTGGGTCGATTCGTGCGCCATCTGCGCTTGCTCCTGTCGAGATAAGTGGAATGCGAAAGCGTGCCGGGCCGCGTCAGCCGCCCGGCCCGTTCATGCGTGCCGCGCGAGCGGATCGGCGCCCGGTGCCGGCGTCGCCTGCGCCGCGTCGCGCGGATCGTCGAGATCGCGGTTCAAGGTTTCCGGCATCCGCGACGTCGTGAACAGCGTGATCAGCGTCAGCAGCACCAGGTACGCGGCGATCGGCACCCACGCGCGCACGCCGGCCGCATGGTCGCCGCCGTGCAGCGCGATCACGGTCGCGATGATCGTCGCGCCGACGAGCGGCGCGATCCCGCCCGCGAGCACCGCCGACACTTCACGCGAGAACGACACGCCCATGTAGCGATGGCGCGCGCCGAACAGTTCGGGCAGCAGCGCGGCCTGCGCGCCGAGCATCCCCCAGTTCGCGAAGCCCTGCGCGACCGAGATCGCGATCACGCTCGCGACCACGTTGCCATGGCTGAAGATCCACCACACCGGGAACGCGAGCGCGAGCTGCAGCCACGCGAACGTGCGATACACGCGCACCCGGCCGAAACGGTCACTGAGCCAGCCGGCCAGCGGCACCGTGCACGCGCCGACGGTCGCCGCGCACACCAGCGCGAGCGCGCCGATCGGCCCCTTCATCCCGATCGCGCCGGCGAGATAGCTGACCGCGAGCGCCTGATAGATCGACGAGCCGCCGTTCTCGGCCATCCGCAGGCCGATGCCGATCAGCAGCGAGCGCTTCGAATGCTGCACGGCGCTCTTCAGCGGATTCGCCAGGACCTGCGCACGCTTCTCGAGCCGCACGAAGGTCGGCGACTCGTGCAGCCGCACGCGCATGTAGATCCCGACCGCGACGATCACCGCGCTGAACAGGAACGGCACGCGCCAGCCCCAGCCGTCGGTGACGCGGTCGATGTTCGCGAGCAGCAGGAAATAGACGGCCGCCGCGAGCACCGTGCCGAGCTGGATGCCGAGAAACGGCAGCGACGCATAGAAGCCGCGCTTGCCCGGCGGCGCGTATTCGGTCATCAGCACCGCAGCGCCCGCCTGCTCCGCACCGGCACCGAGGCCTTGCAGGATGCGCAGCAGGATCAGAAGCGCGGGCGCCCAGTAGCCGGCCGTCGCGAAGGTCGGCAGCACACCGATCAGCGTGCTCGCGATCCCCATCAGCAGCACCGTCGCGGTCAGCACGAACTTGCGGCCGATCCGGTCGCCGAGCACGCCGAACACGACGCCGCCGAGCGGGCGCACCGCGAAGCCGACGAAGTAGGTGCCGAAGCTCGCGATCAGCCGCATCTCGGCGGTCTGCGCGGGAAAGAACAGCGGCCCGAACACCAGCGCCGATGCGAGCGTGTACAACGCGAAATCGTAGTATTCGAGCGCGCTGCCGAGCGAACAGGTCCATGCCGCGCGGTTGAGCTGCTTCGTGTCGACGCCGCGGCGCTCGACGGTCCCGCCCGGCGCACCGGACCCTGCATCGTGCCGCGCGGGCGGCGGGGAAATGCGATCCATCGTTGTCTCCTGTCTCCTGCCTTCCGTTCCGGAACCCGGCGGCGCATCGCGCGACCGGGACATCGGCCCGCTCGTGCGGCGGGCTCTTCTGGGAATTCGGATGCCGGCCACAGCCGGCGCAACGGCACGCCGCGCACGCCGCGGGCGCCGCGGGCGCGCCGCCGCTCAGACGGCGCTGGTCAAGCCGCCATCGACGAACAGCGTCTGGCCGTTCACGAAATCGGATGCGGCCGACGCGAGGAAGATCGCCGCGCCGCACAGCTCGTCGACGCGCCCCCAGCGGCCAGCCGGCGTACGCTTGCACAGCCAGTCCGAGAACGCCGCGTCATCGACCAGCGCGCGGTTGAGTTCGGTTTCGAAATAGCCGGGCGCGAGGCCGTTCGCCTGGATGCCGTGGCGCGCCCAGTCGGCGCACATCCCTTTCGTCAGCATCCGCACCGCGCCCTTGGTCGCCGCATACGGCGCGATCGTCGGCCGTGCGAGCTCGCTCTGCACCGAGCAGATGTTGATGATCTTGCCGCGGCCGCGCGCGATCATGTGCCGCGCGACGGCCTGCGCGACGTTGAACACGCCGTCGAGGTTCACGCGCATCAGCGCATGCCAATCGTCGGGTTCGAACGCGTCGAGTGGTGCGCGGCGCTGGATGCCCGCGTTGTTCACGAGGATGTCGATCGCGCCGACGCGCGCCTCGAAATCGTCGATCGCCGCGCGCACCTGCGCGTGCTCGGCGACGTCGAATACCGCGTAGTCGGCCGTGAAGCCTTCCTCGCGCAGATGCCGCACGAGCGTCGCGGCCTTCTCCTCATTGCGATCGTTGATGACGATCGCCGCCCCCGCTTCGGCCAGCCCGCGGGCGAGCGTCAGCCCGATCCCGCGTCCGGAACCGGTAATCAGTGCGCGGCGGCCGTCGAGGCGGAACCGTTCAAGCGCGTGGGTCATGCGTGTCTCCTCGTGCCAGTCGAGCCGGCGGCCCATTGCGGCCGGTCTCGCGTTGACGGTATCTTCGGCTGCCGGCCGGGGCCGCACCAATGGTCTTTTTTGATCCGGTTATCATGAAACTTGATCACCGCCCTCGCCTGCCCGCCGCCCATGGAACTCAAGCAATTGCGCGCCTTCGTCACGCTCGCGGAAGAGCTGCATTTCGGGCGCGCCGCGCAGCGCCTGTTCATCGTGCAGCCCGCGCTGAGCATGCAGATCAAGGCGCTCGAGGAAGAACTCGGCGCGCGCCTGTTCGAGCGCGACCGGCACAAGGTCGAACTGAGCGATACGGGGCGCGTGTTCCTGCCCGAGGCGCGGGCCACGTTGCAGCAGGCCGCGCGCGCGGAGCAGATGGCGCGGCTGTCGAGCCGCGGCGAGATCGGCACGCTGCGGATCGCGTTCGTGTCGTCGGTGCTGCCCGTGCTGCTGCCGGCCGTGCTGCGCACGATGCGCGAGCGCTATCCGCTGATCACGCTCGAACTGAAGGACCTGCCGACGCCCGACCAGATCGCCGCGCTGCGCGACCGGCGGATCGATTTCGGGATGATCCGGCTGCCGGCCGCGTATGCGGGTATCGACACGCGCGTGGTGCTGGAGGAAGGCTTCGTCGTCGCGCTGCCGCTCGACCATCCGCTCGCCGCGCACGATGCGATCTCGCCGGCCGCGCTGCGCGGCCAGCCCGCGTTCGTGCTCGCGCGCCGCTACGCGCCGGGCTTTCACGACGACATGCTGCTCGCGCTGAGCCGCGCGGGCACGACGCTCGAGATCGCGCAGGAGTTCGGGGAATTCACGACGATGCTCGCGCTCGTCGCGGCGGGGATGGGCATCGGGCTGATTCCGGCGGAAGCCGCCAGCGCGCTGCCGCCGAACGTGCTCGCGCGGCCGCTCGACCTGGCCGGACACCGCACCGGCATCGGCCTCGCGTGGACCGACCTCGACAGCCCGCTGAAGCGCGCGTTCGTCGCGGCGCTCGAGCAAGTGACGGCAATATCGAGCAATAGCGGCGGGCAATAAAAAAGCCCGGCCGGAAAACCGGGCCGGGCTCGTTCGCCGCGCCGGCCGCCGTGCGGCGGCCGCGCAACGTGCGGGATTACTTCGCGTTCGCGAATGCGACAGCCGTATCCAGCATGCGGTTCGAGAAACCCCACTCGTTGTCGTACCAGCTCGACACCTTGACGAGGCGGCCCGACACCTTGGTCAGCGTGGCGTCGAACGTCGACGAAGCCGGGTTGTGGTTGAAGTCGATCGACACCAGCGGTGCGTCGTTGTAGCCGAGGATGCCCTTCAGCGCGCCTTCCGATGCTTCCTTCATGATCGCGTTGACTTCCTCGACCGTCGTGTCGCGCTTCGCGATGAACGACAGGTCGACGATCGACACGTTGATCGTCGGGACGCGGATCGCGTAACCGTCGAGCTTGCCGTTCAGTTCCGGCAGCACGAGGCCGACGGCCGAAGCAGCGCCCGTCTTCGTCGGGATCTGGCTGTGCGTGGCCGAACGCGCGCGGCGCAGGTCTTCGTGGTAGACGTCCGTCAGCACCTGGTCGTTCGTGTACGCGTGGATTGTCGTCATCAGGCCGGTTTCGAGGCCGATCTTGTCGTTCAGCGGCTTGACGAGCGGCGCGAGGCAGTTCGTCGTGCACGATGCGTTCGAGATGACGGTGTGCTCGGCCTTCAGCACGTCGTGGTTCACGCCGTAGACGATCGTGGCGTCGACATCCTTGCCGCCCGGTGCCGAGATGATCACCTTCTTCGCGCCGCCCTTCAGGTGCGCGCTGGCCTTTTCCTTCGTCGTGAAGAAGCCCGTGCATTCCATCACGACGTCGACGCCCAGCTCGCCCCACGGCAGTTCGGCCGGGTTGCGGTTCGCCAGCACGCGGATCTTGTCGCCGTTCACGACGAGGTAGTCGCCGTCGACCGACACTTCACCCGGGAACTTGCCGTGCGCGGTGTCGTACTGGGTCAGGTGCGCGTTGGTCTTCGCATCGCCCAGATCGTTGATCGCCACGATCTCGATGTCGTGCTTCTTGCCGTTCTCGTAGAACGCGCGCAGCGTGTTGCGGCCGATGCGGCCGTAGCCGTTGATTGCGACGCGAATCGTCATGGTCTATCTCCTGATGGCTGAAAAAATTCGTTTCGTGCAGCTTCACGGTGCGACGCGCGCGAGGGGTGGCGCGCATCGCGTATGTCTCTTTAGGCCAGCACGGCCTTGGCGGTCTCGACGACGTGCTCGACGGTGAAGCCGAAGTACTTGAACAGCACGCCGGCCGGCGCCGATTCGCCGAACGTGTCGATCCCGACGACGCCGCCTTCGAGGCCGACGTACTTGTGCCAGAAGGCCGTCACGCCCGCTTCGATCGCGACGCGGCGCACGCCGTGCGGCAGCACGCGCTCACGGTATTCGGCGTCCTGGCGGTCGAACACGTTGGTCGACGGCATCGACACGACACGTGCCGCGATGCCTTGCTGCGCGAGCGGCTCGACGGCCTTCATCGCGAGTTCGACTTCCGAGCCCGTCGCGATCAGGATGATCTTGCGCGCGACGATCTCGTCGTCCCAGTCCTTCAGCACGTAGCCGCCCTTCTCGATGTTCGCGATCTGCGCATCGGTACGCGGGTTGAACGCCAGGTTCTGGCGGCTGAAGATCAGGCTCGACGGACGGTCGGCGGCGACCGCGTGGGTCCATGCGACGGCCGTCTCGACCGTGTCGGCCGGACGCCATACGTCGTGGTTCGGGATCAGGCGCAGGCTCGACACGTGCTCGATCGACTGATGCGTCGGGCCGTCTTCGCCGAGGCCGATCGAGTCGTGCGTGAACACGAAGATCGACGGCACCTTCATCAGCGCGGCCACGCGCAGCGCGTTGCGGCTGTAGTCGGAGAACGTCAGGAACGTGCCGCCGAACGGCTTGTGGCCGCCGTGCAGCGCGAGGCCGTTGATCGCGGCGCTCATGCCGAATTCGCGCACGCCGTAGTTGATGTGGTTGCCCAGCTGGACGCCCGGGCCTTCCGGATTCGCACGGACGGCCTTCGATGCCTTCCAGTTGGTCAGGTTCGAGCCGGTCAGGTCGGCCGAGCCGCCGAGCAGTTCGGGCAGTACGGCAGCCAGGCCTTCGATCGCCTGCTGCGACGCCTTGCGGGTCGCCACCGTCTCGGCGCGCTCGTTCGCGCCGGCGATGATCGCTGCAGCCTTCTGCGCCCAGTCGGCCGGCAGCTGGTTGGCCATCCGGCGCTCGAATTCAGCGGCTTCTGCCGGGAACTTGGCGCGATATTGCGCGAACGTCGCATCCCATTCGGTTTCCGCGCGCTTGCCGGCTTCCTTCGCATCCCATGCCGCGTAGACTTCCTGCGGAATCACGAACGGCTCCCAGGTCCAGCCGAGTGCCGCGCGCGTCTTCGCGATTTCTTCCGCGCCGAGCGCCGCGCCGTGCACGTCGTGGCCGCCGGCCTTGGTCGCCGCGCCCTGGCCGATCACCGTCTTGCAGCAGATCAGCGTCGGCTTGTCCGACAGCTTCGCCTTCGCGATGGCTGCGTCGACCGCGTCGACGTCGTGGCCGTTCACGTGCGGGATCACGTTCCAGCCGTACGCTTCGAAGCGCTTCGGGGTGTCGTCGTGGAACCAGTTCACGACGTCGCCGTCGATCGAGATGCCGTTGTCGTCGTACAGCGCGATCAGCTTGTTCAGCTTCAGCGTGCCGGCGAGCGAGCAGGCTTCGTGCGAGATACCTTCCATCAGGCAGCCGTCGCCGAGGAACACGTACGTGTGGTGATCGACGATCTTCGCGCCGTCACGGTTGAACTCGTCGGCCATCAGCGCTTCGCCGAGCGCCATGCCGACCGCGTTCGCGAGACCCTGGCCGAGCGGGCCGGTGGTCGTCTCGACGCCCGGCGTGATGCCGTATTCCGGGTGGCCCGGCGTCTTCGAGTGCAGCTGGCGGAAGTTCTTCAGCTCTTCGATCGGCAGGTCGTAGCCGGTCAGGTGCAGCAGCGAGTACAGCAGCATCGAGCCATGGCCGTTCGACAGCACGAAGCGGTCACGGTCTGCCCAGTGCGGGTTCGTCGGGTTGTGCTTCAGATGGCGCGACCAGAGCGCGACGCCGATTTCGGCCATGCCCATCGGCATGCCGGGGTGGCCGGAGTTCGCTTGCTGGACGGCGTCCATTGCGAGCGCACGGATCGCGTTGGCCATCAGGGTGGTGGAGGCGGGAGACGAAGTCGTCATGTCGAGTCCGGAGAACGAGTCGAGGAAACGGGGGCACGGCGGCATCCGGAAGCTCGAGCGTCAATCGTTCCCGGCGCGCGGTGCGGCGCCTGACGGACGCGAAGCGGACGGAGCCTACGGACGGGGCTGCAAAGCTCGTCATTTTAACAGATGGGCTGACATTTCCCTTGTCGATGCGCGGTGTTCCGGCACGCTTTTCCGCACAACCGCGCGCCTCCTATAATTCAGACGTCAGAACTGCCCGCCCCGAGCCGCCCGCCCGTGAGCACGACCCTTCTCTTCCATCCCACGCCCAACGCCGCCTACGGATTCCCGAACGCACGCCGGCTCGCGCACGTCGCATCGCCGCACCAGCGCATCGAAGTCTGGGAAACGCCGCAGCTCGGCCGCCTGTTTACGCTGGACGGCCGGCCGATGACGTCGGTCGGCGACGAATACGTGTATCACGAGTGCATGACGCACCCGGCCGCACTCGCGCATCCGTGCCCGAAGAAGGCGCTCGTGCTCGGCGGCGGCGACGGCGGCGCCGCGCGCCAGTTGCTCAAGCACGCATGCATCGAGCGGATCGTCGTCGCCGAGCTCGACGACGAAGTGGTCGGCATGGCGCGCCGCTATCTCGACGACGTGCACCAGGGCGCACTCGACGACCCGCGCGTCGAGGTCGTGATCGGCGACGCCGCGCATTTCGTCACGTCGACCATCGAGCATTTCGATCTCGTCGTGTTCGACCTCACGCCGCCCGATTCGCCGGCGGCCGGCCTCTATACGCGCGAGTTCTACGCGCAACTCAAGCGGATCCTCACGCCGTGCGGCGCGATCTCGATGCACCTCGGCTCGCCGGAGTTCCACGCGGCGCGCATCGCCGCGCTGCTCGACGACCTGCGCGCGAGCTTCGCGGTCGTCGATCCGCTGTCCGCGCATGTGCCGCTATACGGGTCCCAATGGCTGATGGCGATCGCGAGCGATACGCTCGATGCGGCCGCGCTGTTCGCGCACGACGTCGACGAACGCCTCGCCGCACGCCACGTGCAGGGATTGCGCTACTACGACGCGCGACTGCATGCGTCCCTCTTTGCCCTGCCGTGCGCGCTGCGCGATACACTGGGCGTTCGCCGCTGAACGTCCGCGCGGCCGCCTCGCTTCCGTTTTTCCATCGCGTCCTGGCAGGCTTCGCGATGCATGGCACCGGGGCGGAACATCCTGGACGCCGCGCCGCCCCCTGAACGAACGCCCGGGCATGGAATCAGAACACGTGCCCAAGCGCCCCCACAGGAGATTTTCATGACCGATCCACGTCCGGCCAACGTGCCTTGGTTGACGCCCTACCTGGCCGTACGCAACGCGCGCGCGGCCATCGAGTTCTTCAAGGCCGCATTCGGCTTCACGGTACGCGACGTGCACGACGAGGACGGCGCGATCATGCACGTCGAGATGGCCTATCGCGGCCAACTGATCGTGATGTTCGCGCCCGAAGGCGCGTTCGGCTCGCCCGCGCTCACACCTAAGAGTGCGAACGCCACCGCGCCGCAATCGTTCTATCTATACGTCGATGACGTCGACGCCACCTGGCAGCGCGCGCTCGACGCGGGCGCGAAATCGCTGAGCGCGCCGCAGGATCAGTTCTGGGGCGACCGGTTCGCGCAGATCGAGGATCTCGACGGCTACCGATGGGCGCTCGGGCGCCGCCTCGACGCATGACCCCAACCGTTACACGCATGAACGAAGCCACCACCACCGCGGCCGTGCCGCGCTTTTTCGTCGACGCGGCACTGCGCGCCGACGCCACGCTCGCATTGCCGGCCGAGGTCGCGCGCCACGCACAGGTGCTGCGCCTGCAGCCCGGCGACGTGCTCGCGCTGTTCGACGGCACCGGCGGCCAGTACCGCGCGCGGCTCGTCGAGATCGACAAGCGCAGCGCGCTCGCGCAGATCGACACGTTCGAACCGGCCGAAGCCGAGCCGCCCTATCGCGTGACGCTCGCGCAAGGGATCGCCGGCGGCGACAAGATGGACTGGGTGATCGAGAAGGCCGTCGAGCTCGGCGTGACGGCGGTCGTGCCGCTGTCGACCGCGCGCGGCGTCGTGAAGCTCGCCGGCGAACGGGCGGACAAGCGCGTCGCGCACTGGCGCGGCGTCGTGCGCGCGTCGTGCGAGCAATGCGGGCGCAACCGCGTGCCCGACGTCGCGCCGGTTACCAGCTTCAACGCATGGCTCGATGCGCTGCCGGCCGCACCGGCCGACGGCGAGCTGCGGCTGCTGCTGTCGCCGCGCGCGAGCATCCCGTTCGCGTCGCTGCCCGACGCGCCGCCCGCTGCAACGGTCACGCTGCTGATCGGACCGGAAGGCGGGCTGTCGCCCGACGAAGAAAATGCGGCACGCGCACGCGGGTTCACCGCGCTGTCGCTCGGGCCCCGCGTGCTGCGCACCGAGACGGCCGGCGCGGCCGTGCTCGCGGCGCTTGCGGCGCGCTGGGGGGGATGGTGATGGGTTGTCGTGCCTGCGCAAGACGGCGCGACACGCCTTGACCGCACGCCACCCGGCCGCTGCGCGACAAGCGGCCGGCATCGCCGCGGGAATGCGGCCCGTTGCGATGCGGCGGTCTATCGCAACTTACTTGTCGCTCGACGAGCCATGCGGCATCGCTTCCGATAACGCATCAAGCACGGGCGTCAACACATCCTGAGGGCGACCGGTCGTCCAGCCGCCACGGTCCAGGCTGTAAAGGTCGATCTTGCCCGTCACGGGGTAGGCAACCGGTGCCGCGTCCAGAACCTGCGCCATGCCGGAGTAAATCTTCTGAAACGCGAGAATGCGTGCAGCGTCGTTCTTCAGCCGACGACCGTCACCAAGCTTTTCCGCCAACGCCTCTCCGCCGGGCCTTGCATCCGGGACGCGGCACCCAAACTCGACCGTCGCGATCGTTTTGCCCTCGACAGCCGAGTTCGGTCGCTGCGACGACCCGGTTGCCTTGCACTCCGAGCGATTGAGCGCACGCAGATACGCTGCGACCGCTCCTTCGACGGATGGGCGCAGCGCAGCACTCACCTTCGGCGGCATCGGCTCCAGCATCCCGTCGGCCATGTCCTGGCGCATTGATTGGCCCATCTTCGACAGAACGTCGAGGTTGAGCGCGTCCTTGCCGCTGTAACTCGCGCGCACCGCATCGTTGAACTCGCGGGCTTTCGACACATCGCCGTTGACGAATGCGCCGATGTAAAGGTCGACGGTCTGCTCGGGCGTCAGCGGCGCCGCATGCGCGGCGCCCGCCGCGACCAGCAAGGGCAGCACGACGGCGCGTGCGGAACGGGAAATATTCATGGGAAGACAGCCCTCTCTCGATGGTTTGTTTTGTGCGCCCGATGCGGCGGCTGCCGCGACCGGGCCGATCGAGATTGTCCCGAAAAAAGGTGCCGGATGAAAGGACAATGTCAGCAGGCCACGCGCCGGTCCGGCCCGTACGCGTCGCACAGGCGCAAAAAAGCCCGCTCGAGGCGGGCTTCTGAAGGGTGAATCGCCGAATCGGCCGCTGGCCGACGTGCACTTACGCGAACGAGTAGAACACGCGGAACGCGACCTTGCGCTCGGCCCAGAATTCGGCCGCCTCGCGGAACACGTCGAGCAGCGTCTCGCGGCCTTCCTTGTCGAATTTCTGCGCGATCGGCAGCCCTTCGAGGACGATCACGAACCCGGGCTGCGCGCCGGCCTTCGCGACGAGGTCGGTCAGGCAGTCGTACAGCGCGTCGTAGTTCTTCCCGAAATGTTTCGGGAACAGGAACGACGTCGCGATCGTTTCCATCACTTCCTGCTTCGACTGCGCGGCGCCGCAAAACGCATACAGGAAATGCTGGCCGAGCCGGCCGGCTTCGTCGGCGAGATCCTGCACGCGGAACGCGCGGATCGACTGCACGAGATTGGGTCGCACGGTCGTGAAAAGGCTCATAGGCTCCTCGTTCGATGAAAGCCCGGGCTCGGCTTCCTGTTGCTCCGGCGTGCTGCCAGCCTGCGCCGCCGCGTGCAGTTGGATCACGCGCTGAAACAGATTGCCGTCGCCGGCCGCGAACAGTTCCGCCGCCGCCGTTTCGTGCGCGTAGATGGAGTCGCTCATGCCATTCGTCCCGAAGTCATTCAACAATACGTTTAAAACTGTTGTAGTGGTCGCCCGTGTAATAACAGTTGTCGATCCGGCGCAATGGCCCGCCACAGACGATCCGGCGGGCACCGCGATTGCGGGCACGCGGCGTCGGCACCGTGTACTCATGGTAGTAGCCGCGCTTCGCTTTTGGCAGGATCCGCTCGCGGTTGCCAAACACGACGCCGTCTTTCTCGTATGGATACGGACCGCCGGCGCCGATCAGGCCCAGCGTGGTCACGGCCTCGCGCGGAAGACGGGCGGTCGGAATCGTATCGAGCCCGCTCGCCGCCACGTCGGCCGGAACGGCCTCCCGTGCGTAAGCGGCGGAAACCAGACTGCCCGTCGGCGTGCCGACGATACCCATCGCGAACATCGCGAAGACGGACGCGAGCGCGCCGTTGCGGAGCCACTTGCGTGCCATGAACCAGGGTTCCCGCTGTTAAATCAAGTAGTTGACGACCAACAAAGGCGTTAGCGTAGCGTTATTGGCCGCGCGAATCAATGTCCGTTTGGGAATCGAAAGACCAGTGATACCCGAAATTGCGCATTTTTTACCGAAATCACACTACATTTATCTTACATGAGATAAAATGCGGACGGCATCTCTGCATGGCAAGACTCTGCCTCTTGCCGTGCTCGCTACGCTGAGTGGAGAGAGATGCTGCTGTTGCTTGAGGGAAGCGCGTTTGCGCCCTGCCCGCGGCGTGCCCATTGCGGGCACGCCTCTTTTTGCTTTTGTTTACAATTTCGCGCGACGCGCCACGCCGATTCGACCGGCCTGGCGCGTTCGTTTTTGGCTCAGCGCGTGGCGTTCACGTCGGCGACCAGCAGCGCCGCCATGTTGACGATGCGGCGAACGGTCGCCGATTCGGTCAGCACGTGCACCGGCTGCGCTGCGCCCAGCAGGATCGGCCCGATCGCGATGTTGTTGCCCGCGGCCGTCTTCAGCAGGTTGTACGCGATGTTGGCGGCGTCGATGTTCGGCAGGATCAGCAGGTTCGCTTCGCCTTCCAGCGTCGATTCCGGCAGGATTTCCTTGCGCAGCGCCGCGTCGAGTGCGACGTCGCCGTGCATCTCGCCGTCCACCTTCAGCTCCGGCGCGCGATCCTGCAGGATCGCGAGCGTATCGCGCATCTTCTTCGCCGAAGGTGCGTTGCTCGTGCCGAAATTCGAGTGCGACACCAGCGCGACCTTCGGCTCGATGCCGAAGCGGCGCACTTCTTCCGCCGCCATGATCGTGATCTCGGCCAGCTCTTCCGGGGTCGGATCGACGTTCACGTGCGTGTCGACGAGGAAAATCTGGCGGCCCGGCAGCACGAGGCCGTTCATCGCCGCGTACACGCTGCAGCCCGGGCGCTTGCCGATCACCTGGTCGATGAAGTGCAGGTGGCGGTGCGTGGTGCTGATCGTGCCGCAGATCATCCCGTCCGCTTCACCCTTCTTCACCAGCATCGAGCCGATCAGCGTCGTGCGGCGGCGCATCTCGACGCGCGCGAGCTGCTCGCTGATGCCCTTGCGCGCCATCATCTTGTAGTACGTCTGCCAGAAGTCGCGGTAGCGCTCGTCGTGCTCGGTGTTGACGACCGTGAAATCGGTGCCCGGCGTCAGGCGCAGGCCGTAGCGCTGGATACGGTGCTCGATCACCGACGGGCGGCCGATCAGGATCGGCTTCGCGAGTTTTTCGTCGACGATGATCTGAACGGCGCGCAACACGCGCTCTTCTTCGCCTTCCGCGAACACGACGCGCTTCTTCTCTTCCGGCGCGGCGCGCGCGATCTGGAAGATCGGCTTCATCGTCGTGCCGCTGTGGTACACGAACTGCTGCAGGTGCTGCTTGTACGCGTCCATGTCCTCGATCGGGCGCGTCGCAACGCCGCCGTCCATCGCGGCCTGCGCGACGGCCGGCGCGATCTTCACGATCAGGCGCGGATCGAACGGCTTCGGAATCAGGTATTCGGGCCCGAACGACAGATCCTGGATGCCGTACGCGGTCGCGACGATGTCGCTCTGCTCGTGCTGCGCGAGCTCGGCGATCGCGTTGACGGCCGCGATCTCCATTTCACGCGTGATCGTCGTCGCGCCGACGTCGAGTGCGCCGCGGAAGATGAACGGGAAGCACAGGACGTTGTTGACCTGGTTCGGGTAATCGGTGCGGCCCGTGGCCAGCACGGCGTCCGGGCGCACTTCGAGCGCGAGTTCCGGCAGGATTTCCGGCGTCGGGTTCGCGAGCGCGAGGATCAGCGGGCGCTCGGCCATGCCCTTCACCATCTCCTGCTTCAGCACGCCGGCGGCCGACAGGCCGAGGAAGATGTCCGCGCCGTCGATCACTTCGGCCAGCGTCCGGGCTTCCGTTTCGCGGGCGAAACGCTCCTTGTCCGGATCCATCAGCTCGGTGCGGCCCTTGTAGACCACGCCCGCCAGGTCGGTCACGATGATGTTCTCGATCGGCAGGCCGATGTCGACCAGCAGGTCGAGACACGCGAGCGCGGCCGCACCCGCGCCGGACGCGACGAGCTTGACCTTCTTGATGTCCTTGTTGACGACCTTCAGCCCGTTCGTGACGGCCGCGGCCACCACGATCGCGGTGCCGTGCTGGTCGTCGTGGAACACCGGAATCTTCATCCGCTTGCGCGCTTCGCGCTCGACGATGAAGCAGTCCGGCGCCTTGATGTCTTCCAGGTTGATCCCGCCAAAGGTCGGCTCCAGCGCGGCGATCACGTCGACGAGCTTGTGCGGATCCGATTCGTTCAGCTCGATGTCGAACACGTCGATGCCCGCGAACTTCTTGAACAGCACCGCCTTGCCTTCCATCACCGGCTTCGACGCGAGCGGGCCGATGTTGCCGAGACCGAGCACCGCCGTACCGTTCGTGACGACGCCGACCAGGTTGCTGCGCGCGGTGAAGCGCGCCGCGTTGAGCGGATTCTCGACGATCTCCTCGCACGCGTACGCCACACCCGGCGAGTACGCGAGCGCGAGGTCGCGCTGGTTGATCATCTGCTTGGTCGGGGCGATCGCGATTTTCCCGGGGGTCGGGAATTCGTGATAGTCGAGCGCGGCTTCGCGGAGTTTGGCTTTGGAGGAGGCTTGGGTAGACATGTGTCTCTTGGCGGGCGGATTAGAATAACTCTTCGACGGCATTGTAGCGCCAATCATCGGCCGCCAGACCGGCGATTCGGGTGCAACAGCCGCGACAAAATTGTACTGAACGGTGCAGGAACGCCGCCGCTCGCCTCGTACAATGCCGTTCCTTCCATCGTTTCGGATCCATCCGCCGTGCCAGCCGCCCTCTCCGAGTTTTCGCTGATCGAACGCTTCTTCACGCGCCGCGCCGCGCAGGGCGCCCGTGCGTCGACGCTCGGCATCGGCGACGACTGCGCGTTGATCACGCCCCGATCCGGGAAATTGCTGGCCATTTCGACGGACATGCTGGTGGAAGGCCGCCACTTCTTCCCCGACGTCGCGCCCGACGCGCTCGGCCACAAGACGCTCGCGGTCAACCTGTCCGACCTCGCGGCGATGGGCGCCGAGCCGCGCGCGTTCACGCTCGCATGCGCGCTGCCGCGTGCCGACGCGGCGTGGCTGGAAGCGTTCAGCAACGGGCTGTTCGCGCTCGCCGAGCGCTACGGCTGCGAGCTGATCGGCGGCGACACGACGAGCGGCCCGCTGAACCTGTGCGTGACCGTATTCGGTGAAGTCGCGCCCGACGCGGCACTGCGCCGCGATGCCGCACGCGACGGCGACGACGTCTGGGTGTCCGGCACGCTCGGCGATGCGCGCGCCGGCCTCGGCGTCGCGCGCGGCGAATGGGCGGCCGGCGCAAACGAAGCAGCCGCATTCCGGCGCGCGCTCGAGTACCCCGAACCGCGCATCGCGCTCGGCCTCGCGCTCGCGGGCGTCGCGCACGCGGCGCTCGACCTCTCGGACGGCCTCGCCGGCGACCTGCAGCACATCCTGGCCCGCTCAAACGTGCGAGCCGAGATCGATGCCGACGCGGTGCCGCGCTCGGCCGCGCTCGCGACGCTGCCGCCCGACGTGCAGCGCCGCTGCACGCTGGCCGGCGGCGACGACTACGAACTGTGCTTTACCGCGCCAGCGGCGGCCCGCGCGGCGGTCGAAGCGGCGGGCGTAACGGCCGGCGTGGCGGTCACCCGAATCGGTACAATACGCGCGTTGTCCGTGCCGTCGGACCCGCCCGCGATCGCGTGGCGCGACGCCGCCGGCGCGCCTCTCGCTCTCACGTTGCACGGCTTCGACCACTTCCATGCAGACTGACCCGACGCCCGCGCACACCGCGGCCGAGCCCGGCGCCGCATCCGGCGGCAACGCGCCGCGGCGCGCGACCGCACGCTTCATGCTGTCGCACCCGGCGCACATCGTGTCGCTCGGCTTCGGCAGCGGGCTCGCGCCGATCATGTCCGGCACGTTCGGCTCGCTGTTCGGCTGGCTCACGTTCGTCGTGCTCAACCGCTACCTGACGGTGCCCGAATGGTGGGCGCTGATCGCGGTCGGCTTCGTGGCGGGCACGTGGCTCACCGATTTCACCGCGAGGAAGATGGGTTCGGCCGATCCGGGCGCCGTCGTCTGGGACGAGATCGTCGCGATCTGGCTCGTGATGCTGTTCGTCACGCCCGCGACCTTCGTCGGCCAGCTGTGGGCGTTCGTCGCGTTCCGCTTCTTCGACATGCT
Organism: Burkholderia sp. Ap-955; assembly: GCF_011753045.1. NCBI lineage: Bacteria > Pseudomonadati > Pseudomonadota > Betaproteobacteria > Burkholderiales > Burkholderiaceae > Burkholderia > Burkholderia sp. Ap-955. Next base: position 36,229 of record NZ_VWWH01000039.1, on the reverse strand, counting down.
CAAGCCGCCGCCGATCCGCTATGTCGAGCGCCGCCTGAAAGGCGGGCTCGGCATCATGGTCGACGACCTGGTCGCCGCGTTCATGACGCTGCTCGTGATCGCCCTGTGGCGCTCCGTCGTCGGCTGACCGATTTTCCGACTCCCGTTTCCCGACGCGCATGCCAACCGATTCCGTCGTCCACCAGCTTGCGATCCGCGCAGGCAACAAGCTGCGTGACGAGCACCTGACGCTCGCCACCGCCGAATCCTGTACCGGCGGCATGATCGCCGCGGCGATCACCGACATCTCCGGCAGCAGCCAGTGGTTCGAGCGCGGCTTCGTCACATACTCGAACCAGGCCAAGATCGAGATGATCGGCGTGCCGCCCGACCTGATCGACAAGCACGGTGCCGTCAGCGGGCCCGTCGCGCGCGCGATGGCCGAAGGCGCGCTACGCAACAGCCGTGCGCAGGTCGCGCTGTCCGTCACCGGCATCGCGGGCCCCGCAGGCGGCAGCGAGAAGAAGCCGGTCGGCACCGTGTCGTTCGGCTGGAGCAACCGGCTGCATACCGACGTCGAGACGCTCGTGTTCAAGGGCGATCGCGAACAGATCCGCACGCAGGCGGCCGCGCATGCACTGCGCGGGCTGCTGAAGCTGCTCGACGAGCGCGAGGGCTGATCGGGCCGGGGGCGCACGCCGCGCCCCCGCCTGCCCGCTTACTGGATCGCGTCGGGCTTCACGACGATCCAGTTCTTGTCCGCCGTCACCGGCAGGCCGAGCGACTTCTGCTGCGCGGCCGATTCATCCGACCACGCGCGGATCTGCGCCATCTGCTTGTCCTTCTTGTTCACCCACACGCGCACGCCGCCACGCGCAACGTCGGTCGCGTTCAGCAGCATGTAGCCGTCGGACGTCGGCGTGTCGCCCGCGACGAGCACCGGCTTCTTCCACTGGTCGATCCAGCCGACGATCGAGCCGAGCTTGCCTTCGTACCACGTCATCGGGTTCATCAGGAACGGCGTGATCACCAGGCTGCGGTTCGCGGCCTCGTCGTACTTGCCGGCCTTGATCTGCAATCTCGACGTGGTCAACGCGCCGGTCGCCGGGTTGCGCAGCAGCGTCGTCACGCCGATCACGTTCTGCGGCTTCACGTTGTAGCCGTACTTCGGGTCGGACAGCACGAGCCGCGCGAGCTCCTCGTGCGCGGCCGTCATCACGTAGACCTCGATCCCGTTCTCGCGCAGCGCGTTGTACAGCTCCTGCATCCCGCGGAAGAAACGCGGCGGGTTCACCGTGCCGTCGACCACCTTGTCGCCCTGCCAGTAGCGGATCGGAATCGGCTTGCCATCGGCGAGCATCGCGTCGACGTGGCGCTTCAGGTCGGCCAGCGACTGGCCGGCGAACGCCTGCGCGATCCACGGGTAGCAGACCAGGTCGTCGATCTCGCACAGCCGGTAGTAATAGCTCGTCAGCGATTCCTGGTAGTCGGCGGAATCCTTGAACGGGATCAGCTTCAGCGACGGGTCGAGCGTGTCGCGCGTCAGCACGCCGCGACTCTCGAGGTACGGCAGCAGCGACTCCTCGAGGTCGTAGCGGTAGGTCGTGTTGTCGGCGTCGAACACCGCGTAGTCGCCGCGGTGCGCGTGCGCGGCGATCATCGCGTTCAGCGCCTTCGCGCTGTCGGCCGGCCAGTGCGAGAGATCCGCCGCATGGGCGAACGTCATGCACAGCGATGCAGCGAATGCGCTCAGAAGACGGCGGGACAGCTTGGGCATGGCGTCACTCCCTTTCTTGACATTTTCGTTACGGATCGATGACAAGCGGGAGCATCGCGCGATTAAAGTGGCGACATGCGATACGGAAGCGACGGGAAGTTGTCCGCGTGCGCCAGTGCAGCCAGGCGGGCGGAGGAACGGGAAAACCGAGGGGAAACGGCGGGCTCGCGCGTGGGAGCCCGCCGGAACCGGCTGCCCGGTGCGGGCTGCCGGTGCAACCGATCAACGATGCGCGTTGATCGTGTCGCGGGTCTTCTGCGCGGCGAGCGCCGCGGCTTCGGCAAAATCCTCGCCCTTGCTCGCGTACAGGATCGCGCGCGACGAGTTGATCATCATGCCGGTGCCGTCGGCCGTGCGGCCCGCGTTGACGGTCGCCTGCACGTCGCCGCCCTGCGCGCCGATGCCGGGAATCAGCAGCGGCATGTCGCCGACGATCCCGCGCACGATCTCGATTTCCTTCGGGAACGTCGCGCCGACCACGAGGCCGAGCTGGCCGTTCTTCGCGTTCCACTTGTTCGCCGCGAGGTCGGCGACGACCTGGTACAGCGGCCGGCCGTTCGTGTCGAGGAACTGCAGGTCCGAGCCGCCCGGGTTCGACGTGCGGCACAGCACGATCACGCCCTTGCCTTCGTGCTCGAAGTACGGCTCGACCGAGTCGTAGCCCATGTACGGGTTCACCGTGACGGCGTCCGCGCGATAGCGCTCGAACGCTTCGCGCGCGTACTGCTCGGCCGTGCTGCCGATGTCGCCGCGCTTCGCGTCGAGGATCACCGGCAGGCCCGGATGCTGGAGGTGGATGTGCGCGATCAGCCGCTCGAGCTGGTCTTCCGCACGATGCGCGGCGAAGTAGGCAATCTGCGGCTTGAACGCACTCGCGAATTCCGCGGTGGCGTCGACGATCTGCCGGCAGAATTCGAAGATCGCGTCGGGTTGGCCGTCGAACTGCGCGGGAAAGCGCGACGGCTCGGGATCGAGGCCGACGCACAGCAGCGAGTTAGTGCGCTGCCACGCGGCGCGCAGCGATTCGATGAAAGTAAGCGGGGAAGACATGGCGGGTACTCGCGGCAAACCGTTGGTAGACCGCGTATTTTACCCGCGTCGCCGGCGCGCCTCGCGCGAAGCCGCATTGCCGCGCGCATCGACGCGCTCGACGGTGAACGCGAAACGCCGCGTGAGCCGCTCGCCGGGCGCGAGCAGCGTCATCCCGTGCGCGGTCGCGCCGCCCGGCAGGTTCACCGCGTTGATCGGATGATCGACCGGCTCGAAGCAGAAGAAATCCTCGCCGGGCGGCGTATAGAGCACGTACGCGTCGGCGTCGGCCGCCACCGTCAGCGACAGCCCGCGGCGCGGCCAGCTCACCGTCGCGTGGCCGCCCCAGCCGGTGAACGCATGATTGACGAGCGTGGCCGGCAGCGGATACGCGACGCCGAACTGCCAGGCCGGCGGCACGCTCACGTGCCGCACCGGCAGGAAATCCGCGCCCGACAGCCACAGCCCGCCGGCAGCCGCGGCCAGTTCGGTCGCGGTATCGCGCACGAGGAACGGATGCACGCCGAGCCCGAACGGCAGCCGCGCACGCCCCGCGTTCTCGATCGTCAGCGCGATCGACAGCGTCGCGTCGTCGAGCTCGAACGACTGGATCGCGCGGAACGCATACGGCGCGCCGGCGGTGCGGTCGAGCGACAGTTGCAGCGACGTGCCGGTCGCATCGTCCACCTGCCACCGCGCGAGCCAGCCGTCGCCGTGGATCGGCAGCGGCTCGTCGCTGCGATTGCGCGGCACCGCGACCTTGCGCCCGTCGCATTCGAAGCGCCCGTCGCCGATCCGGTTCGAGTAAGGCAGCAGCGGATAGCACGCGAGTTCGTTCGGATCGGTCGCCGCTTCCGGGTGTTCACAACGGCGGAACACCGGCATCAGCGCGCCGTTGTCGCCGCGCCAGTCGAAGCGCGCGATACCGCCGCCGAGATGCGGCAGCACGTCGAGCCGCAGCAGCGCGTTCGACAGCGTGACGGCCGCCGCATGCGCGGCGCCGACACCCTGCGCGAAGGCAGCCGTCTGCGGGCCGGGGCTGACCGGCTGCGCGGCGGCGGCCAGGCGCGCGCGGCGCGACTGGCTGGTGGACGACGATGCGCTCGAGGACGTGGCGGTCATGGTGAACTCCTTTCCTTCGTCGAAGAAACGATGCGGGTCGTGCGAACGGTCAGGCCCAGCCGCCGTCGACGATCACGTCCTGCGCGGTGATCATCCGGCTGTCGTCGGCCGCGAGGAACAGCGCCATCCGCGCGAGATCGGCGGGCAGCAGTTCGGCATCGAGGCACTGGCCGGCCTTGATCGCCGCGCGGCCCGCGTCGTCGAGCCACAGCCGGCGCTGCTTGTCGGTCATCACCCAGCCGGGCACCAGCGAATTCACGCGGATGCCGAACGGGCCGAGGTCGCGCGCGAGGCCGCGCGTCAGCCCCTGCACGGCCGCCTTCGCCATCACGTAGACGGGATAGCCGCCGTTCTTCAGCATCCAGCTGATCGAGCCGAGATTGACGATCGCGCCGCCGCCCTGCCGCTTCATGTCGTCGATCACCGCCTGCGCGGCGAAGAACTGGTGACGCAGGTTCACCGCGATGCCCGCGTCGAACGATTCGGGCGTCACGTCGCCGATCGCGTGGCGCGTGTCGTTCGCCGCGTTGTTCACGAGCACCGCGATCGCGCCGATGCGCGCGCGGATCGCGTCGATCGCATGGCGCAGCGCGTCGATGTCGGTCAGGTCGCACTGGAGGAACAGCGGCGCATGGCGTACGTGCGCGAGGCTTTCCGCGAGCGCGGCGCCGGCCGCCGCGTCGAGGTCGACGAACGCGACGCGCGCGCCCTGCTCGGCGAAGTGTTCGACGAACGCCGCGCCGATACCGGTCGCGCCGCCCGTGATCAGCACCGCGCGATCCTCGAGGCTCGGGTAGCGTGCATAGCGCGCAGGGCTCGCGGGGTGCGGATCGTGCGCGGAAGTGTCGATGGTCATGCGGTTCTTCTCCGTAAGAGCGGATCGGGTCAGTCGCGGACGCCGCGGTTCTTCAGCTGGTCGAGCAGCACGGCCGCGAGCAGGATCGCGCCGCGCACGAGGTACTGGTAGAACGCGTCGATGTTCAGCAGGTTCATCACGTTCTCGACGGTGCCCATGATCAGCACGCCGATCACGACGCCCGAGATCGTCGCGCGGCCGCCCATCAGCGACACGCCGCCGAGCACGCACGCGGAGATCACGTTCAGCTCGAAGCCCTGCGCGGCGTTCGGCTGGCCCGACGTGATGCGCGACGCGAGGATCACGCCCGCGAGCGCCGTCACCGCGCCCTGGATCAGGAAGATGTACACGCGCGTGCGTTCGACGTTGATCCCCGCGAGCCGCGAGGCTTCCGGGTTGCCGCCGATCGCGAGCGTGTTGCGCCCATAGACCGTCTGGTTCAGCAGCACGCCGAACGCGATGAAGCACAGCAGCGTGACCCAGATCGGCAGCGACACGCCGAACAGCGACAGCCCGCCGAGCGCGATGAAGGTGTCCGACGACACGCCGACCGCCTGCCCCTTCGACACGATGAAGCCGAGCCCGCGCACGATCTCCATCGTCGCGAGCGTCGTGATCAGCGCGTTGATGCGCAAGTACGCGATCACCGCGCCGTTCACGAAGCCGATCGCGGCGCCGGCCGCGACCGCCGCGACGATCGCGACGAACGTGTTGTCGGTCGCGTTCAGCACCATCGCGCACAGCACGCCGGAGAACGCGACGGTCGAGCCGATCGACAGGTCGAAGTCGCGCGACGCGAGACAGAACATCATCGTGCACGCGACCATGCCGATCTGCGAGATCGACAGCGCGAGGCCGAGCATGTTGTCGATCGAGAAGAAGTGATCGACGGTCAGCGACATCGTGATGAACATCACCGCGAAGATCGCGATCAGGCTGTATTCGGTCAGATGCTGCCACCACTTCTGGCGGTCGCTCTGCTGCGGCACCAGCGCGTCGGCCGACGGCTTCACGGCGGCGCTGCCAAGGTTTTCGTTGACTTGCATGATGTGTCTCCTGCTCCTGCATCGCGCGGCCCGCGCCGCGCGTGTTCGATTCGAATGTCCCGGGCGTGTCCGGCGGCGTCAGGCCGCCTCGACCACGCTCGTCTGCGGCAGCGCGAGGTTCAGCACCGCATGCTCGTTCGCCCGCTCGCGCGGCAGCTCGCCCGCGATCCGCCCTTCGCGCATCACCACGATGCGGTCGGACACGCCGAGCACTTCCGGCAGCTCCGACGACACCATCACGATCGCGCAGCCGCGTTCCGCGAGCCGGTAGATCACGTCGTAGATCTCGTGCTTCGCGCCGACGTCGATCCCGCGCGTCGGCTCGTCGAGGATCACGACCTTCAGGTCGGGCTCCGCGAGCCAGCGCGACAGGATCGCCTTCTGCTGGTTGCCGCCCGACAGGAAGCGGATCTTCTGGCGCCGGTTCGGCGTCTTGATCTTCAGCCGCTGGATGAAACGGTCGGCCGTTTCGCTTTCGGCCTTGCGGTTGATGAAGAGCCCCGCGCGCAGCGAATGGCGGCGGCAGCTGATGTTGATGTTCTCCGCGACCGACGCGATCGCGATGATCCCCTCTTCCTTGCGGTCCTCGGGGCACAGCACGATGCCGTGGCGGATCGCATCGCCGGTGCGCTTCACGTCGATGCGCGCGCCGTCGAGTGTCAGCGCGCCCGCGCGCCGGTGATCCGCGCCGTACACGAGCCGCATCAGCTCGCTGCGGCCCGCGCCGACGAGCCCGAAGAAGCCGACGATCTCGCCCGCGCGCACCGAGAAGCTCGCGGGTTCGCGCAGTGCCGGGCCGTCGATGCCTTCGGCCGCGAAGCGCACGTCGCCGAGCGCACGCGGCGCGTAATGATAGATATCCGAAATCTCGCGCCCGACCATCTCGGCGACGAGCCGTTCGCGCGGCACGTCGGCGAGTGATTCGTGCGATGCGATCTTGCGCCCGTCGCGGAAGATCGTGCAGGCGTCGCACAGCCGGTAGATCTCGTCCATCCGGTGCGAGATGTAGATCAGCGCGCGGCCCTGCGCACGCAGGTCGTCGACCAGCTTGAACAGCACTTCGGTCTCGCGATGCGACAGCGAGCTGGTCGGTTCGTCGAGCGCGATCACGCGCGCATTGCGCATCAGCGCCTTGCAGATCTCGACCATCTGTCGCTGCGCGATCGACAGCCGCCCGAGCCGCGCATCGGGATCGAGATCGACGCCCATCGCGGCGAGCCGCTCGCGCACGAAGCGCTTCGCCTCGCGCTTCCTCACCCAGCCGAACGCATTCGGCAGGCGGCCGAGCAGCAGGTTTTCCGCGACCGTCAGGTCGGGCACGTACTGCAGTTCCTGGTGAATCACCGCGATGCCGGCCGCGATCGACGCGGCCGCACTCGCGAACTGCACGGGCTGGCCGTCGACCAGCACGCTGCCCGCATCGGGCTGGTATTCGCCGCCGAGAATCTTCAGCAGCGTCGACTTGCCCGCGCCGTTCTCGCCCATCAGGCCATGCACCTCGCCCGCATGCACGTCGAACGAGATGCCGTCGAGTGCGCGCACGCCGGGAAAGACCTTGCCGATATTGTCAAAACGCAGTGCCGCTGACACGTCGTCTCCCTACTCTTGCAGATCCATCGATCGCCGGCTGCCGCGTTGCCGCCGCAGCCGGCAAGCCGCTTACTTCGACGCGAGCCCCATCTCGTCGCGCACCTTCGACACGTTGTCGCGCGTCGCGAGCATGCCGGTCGTCAGCGTCAGCGCCGGCGGTGCCTTGCCCTGCGTGATCCACGTGTACATCAGGTCCGAGGTTTCCTCGCCGTGGCGCTTCGGGCTGATGATCACGGTGCCGTAGAAGCCCGTCGGCTGCGGCTTCTTGAACTCGTTCAGCGCCGAGTCGGAGCCGCCGATGCCGATGCCGATCATGTTGTCCGCCTTGAAGCCGCGCCCTTCCGCCGCGCGCACCGCGCCGAGCACCGCTTCGTCGTTCAGGCCGTATGCCACCCAGTGCTTGAACTGCGGGTTCTTCGTGAGCGCGATGTTCGCCGCGTTGAAGGCGTTCTCGGTGTCGGTCTTCGCCTGCGGCGCCGCGATCACGTTCGCCTTCGGGAAGCCGGCGGCCACCAGCGCGTCGGTCGCGCCGCTGGTGCGGTCATGCGCGGTCGGCAGCTGCTCGTAGGTGATGTCGATCGCACCGACGTCCTTCATGTCCCAGCCGCGCTTCCTGATCTCGGCCGCGATGCCGTCGCCGACCTGCTTGCCGATGTTGTAGGCGGAGATCCCCATGTGCGGGACCGCCTCGATCGGCTTGCCCGCGCCGTCGACGAGGCGGTCGTCCACCGTCATCATCTTCAGGTTGTGCGACTTCGCCTTCGCGACGATGCCCGGCCCGAGCTTCACGTCCGGCGTGCAGATGATGAAGCCCTGCGCCTTCTGCGCGGACAGGTTGTCGATCGCGCTCATCACCTTTTCACCGGACGGCGCGCCGATCTTCACGAGCGTGAAGCCCTTCTGCTTCGCCGCGATTTCGGCGAACTTCCACTCGTCCTGGAACCACGGCTCTTCCGGCTGCTTCACGAGGAAGCCGATCTTGACCGGATCGGCCGCGTGCACGACGGGGCTCCCGATCACCACCGCGGCCGCGGCCGCCAGCGTTACGAACGTTCTGCGTTTCATCTCCAGTGTCTCCTTGTCTTCATCGAACAGGATGCAGCCGCTTGTTGGTTTCGACGCAGCGTGCGCGCGGCCGTCGCACGTGCGGTCTTTCGAATCGTTGCGTCAGTCGTGATACAGCGCCGCGCGTCCGCCATCGACGGTGATGCACGCGGCATTGATGAACGGCGCCTCGTCGGACGCCAGGAACACGGCCGTCATCGCGACCTCCTCCGGCCGGCCGATCCGCTTCATCGGCTGCAGCGCGAGCGTTTCGGCGCGCGCGGCAGCAGGGTCGGGTTGCGCGTCCCACCAGTCGCGCGTGAGCTGCGTCTCGATGTAGCCCGGCGCGATCGCGTTCACGCGAACGTTGCGCGCCGCGTATTCGATGCCGAGCGCACGCGTGAGGCCCAGCACGCCATGCTTCGCGACCGGGTACGGAAAGCAGCCCGGAATGATCCTGAACGCGTGCGTCGACGCGATGTTCACGATGCTGCCGCGACCGCGTTCGACCATCCCCTCCAGCGCCGCGCGGCAGCCGTGCCACACGCCGTCGAGATCGACCGCGAAGCAGCGGCGCCAGTCGTCGTCGGTCATCGTCAGCGGATCGGCGAACACGTTGATGCCCGCGTTGTTCACAAGTACGTCGAGCGGGCCGAACGCCGCCTCGGTCTGCGCCAGTGCAGCACGCACCGCCTCCTGCCGCGCGACATCCGCCTGCAGCGGCAGCACGCGCGCACCGGCGATCTCGTGCGCAATCGCGGCGGCCGTGCGCTGCGCCTGCGGGAAGTCGAGATCGACGAGCGCGACCGCCGCCCCCTCGCGAACGAACGCGCGGGCGATCGCGGCGCCGATGCCCCGGCCCGCGCCCGTCACCATCGCGACCTTGTCCGCGAGGCGGCCCATCATGCGGCTCCGCCGCGCGCCGCGCGCAAGCCGGCCTGGAACGCACGCGCGTTCGCCGCGGTCGCGTCGGCCGACTGGCCGGGGCGGTACAGCGCCGAGCCGAGCCCGAAACCGTTCGCGCCGGCATTCAGGAACGGCGCCATGTTGTCGGGCGAGATGCCGCCGACCGGAATCAGCGGCACCGCGCGGTCGATCACCGCGCGCCACGCCTTCACGACAGGCACGCCGAGCTGCTCGGCCGGGAACATCTTCAGCACGTCGGCGCCGTTCGTGAGCGCCGCGAACGCTTCGGTCGGCGTCGCCACGCCCGGCGCGCTCGCGAGGCCGCGCTCGCGGGCGCGGCGGATCACGGCCGCGTCGCTGTGCGGCATCACGATCAGCGCGCCGCCCGCGTCCTGCACGCGGTCGACGTACTCGGCACGCAGCACGGTCCCCGCGCCGACGATCGCGTCGTCGGGCAGCACACGCCGCAGCGCGGCGATGCTGTCGAACGGATCGGGCGAGTTGAGCGGCACCTCGACGATCCGGAAGCCGGCTTCATAGAGCGCGTGGCCGTGGTCGGCCGCTTCGGCGGGCGTGATCCCGCGCATGATCGCGATCAGCGGGCACGCGTCGAACGCACGCATCAGCGCGGCGTGGGGCGCGTAGGGTGCGGGCAAGGTCAGGTCGGACGGCATCGAGGAATCCTCTGCAAACAGTTCATTGGTCGGCGCAGACGGGCTCGCCATCCGCACGCACGAGCCCGGCGCGCGACGCGATCCGCCACAGACCGCGGTCGGTCGCATGCGCGACGACACGGGCATGCGGGTGGCCGAATTCCTGGAGCGCATCGGCGTAGCGCGCGCACAGGCTGTCGTCGCCGATCAGCAGCAGCGGCTGGTCCGCGAGCGCGATGCCGCGCTCCGCGAGCATCGCGTCGAGCGCGTTGAGCTCATGGCCGATCAGCAGCCCGGACAGGTAGTCGCCCTGCGCATCGGGCGCGAGCCGGTCGGTCAGGCCGAGCGTGCGCGTGCTGAAGATCGTCGCGAGCAGCCCCGTGTGCTGCGCGCCGCGCGCGACCGAGACGCCGCGCACGAACGCCGCGCGATCGGGCGACGCGCCCGCACGCATCGTGCGGCCGAGGATCGTGTGGTCGCGCAGCACCGCGAACAGCTCGCCCGTCATGAAGGTCTGGAAGCGCTCGATCAGCCCGTCCCTCACCCACGCCCATTTCGCATGGGTGCCCGGCAAGCCGATCAGTACCCCTGAACGATCGGCGCCAAGCGTGGGATCGCTCGCGAGCGCACCGAATATCTGCGTTTCTTCACCGCGCATCACGTCGGGCAGTTCGCCCGTGGCGATGACGCCCGGCACGATCGAGATCGTCGTGCCGCGCGCCGTCGTCACCGTGATGAGGCCCGCGACGAGCGCGTCGGCGCCGGCCGGCACCGCGACGTACGGCGCCTCGCGCCAGCCTTGCGCACTGCCGACCATCCCGGCGGCGAGCACCGGCAGGCCCGGCGTGCGGTCGAGCCAGTCGCCGCACGCTTCCTCGAACACTGCGTCGAACGCGCGCGCGCCGCCGCCCGGCACATGCATCACGCCCGCCGCACGGCTGCGCGTGTCGATGAGCGCGCCGTGCGCGTCGTACAGATAGGCGCGCAGCGACGTCGTGCCCCAGTCGAGCGCGATCAGCGACGGGGTGGCGGTACTGGCATCCGGAACGGGCCGGGTCGAAGTCGTCATCGTTTGATCCTGCGGGTAACCTGCGGCGGGCTCCAGCCCAGTTCCGCGGAAATGGCTCGCGCTTCGCGCTGCACGAGCGGAATCAGTTCGTCCATCCGGTCGTGCGACATGTACGGAATCGTGCTCGCGACCGACACGGCCGCGACGATCGCGCCCGATGCGTCGCGGATCGGCGCCGCCACGCAGCGGATCGACGCCTCGTTCTCCTCGAGATCGAACGTATAGCCGCCGGCCGCGTAATGCGCCATGCGCTGCAGGAACGCGCTCGTCTCGGGCCGGTTGTCCGGCTTGAAGTTGACGCCGGCAAGCGCCCGCCGGGCGGCCTCGAACAGCGAGCGCCACGTGTCGGGATCGGTGTCGAGCATCATCGCCTTGCCGATGCCGGTCGACGCGAGCGGCATCCGGTGGCCGACGCGCGAGCGCATCTCGAGGCCGCGCGTGCCGGGAATCTTGTCGATGTACAGCACGTCGTCGCCATCGCGCACGCCGAGATGGATCGTGTCGAGCGTCGCTTCCGCGAGCGCTTCGAGGTGCGGGCGCGCCACCGCGGTGAGCGGCATCTGCTCGAGCGCGATCGTGCCGAGCTCGATCAGCTTCGGGCCGAGCAGGTAGCCGCCCTGCACCTGGCGCAGGTAGCGCGCCTGCACGAGGCTGCTGACGAGCCGGTGCGTGGTGCTGCGCGTCGTGCCGAGCGCGGCGCCGATCGCGCGCATGTCGCGCGCGCCGTTCGCGATCGCCTCAAGGATCGCAAGACCGCGCAGCAGCGTCTGCGTGCCGGCCTGCTGCGCGGCGAGATCGAGCGGCGTGCTGGTCGCGCCGATGCTGTCGGTCAGCGACGCATCGTCCGGCGTCGCACGCCGGGCGTCTAGGGCAAGGGTGTCGGGCATCTTGTTCATGGGGCGGGCTTCTTCAACGGAACCGGTGAAGCCGTTCGCACGATGCCGGAATGGCGTCCGGCGTCGCGACGAGGCGGCGGTCGATGCACCGAATAAAGCGCCCGGCGAACTTCATGGAAGGTGTCTCCGTGTGCGTCGGGCGCCGCGCGATGCGTGGGTCCGAAGCTGTGATGTGCTTCGGATTGTAGGAGCGCACGCACTCGTCTCCAATATTTGAATGCGTTGCCCAGATAATGAGAATTCGGCGTGAATCCGCCGTGTCTTCGACGTAACGGCGGCTTCATGTGCACGGGGGCGGAACCCGCCGTGCAGCAGGTTCCGCCCCCGTTTACTCACCGCGCGCCGCGCTTACTGCTGGCTGCTCGTGCTGCGTGCCTGCATGTAGCGCTGGACGTCCGCGAACGACACGCGGCCGTTGCCGCCCGAGTCGATCTGCCGGAAGTGGTTCGCGACATAGCCGAGGCCGGCCGCGCGTGCCTGCGATTCGGTGATCGAACCCGTGTTCTGCGCGTCGGCCGCGCTGAACTGCCGCGCGAGCTTGCGCACCACCTGCGCATGCAGCGCGGCGCCCGTCGTCTGCGTGCCGGCGGTCGGCTTGCGCGCGGCCGGCGGTACGTACGGATCGCCGAGCTGCGCCTGGCGCGCACGCGCCGGTGCGGCGGCATCGCTCGCCTGCGCGAACGCGGATACGGATGCTGCGGCGCCGAAACAGGCGAGCGCCGCGGCAACGACGATGAAACGATTCTTCATATCAGGCTCCAGTCTGGAATGAGGTCGTCGACGGCAGGCGCGGCGCCCCCGCGGGCGCGCGTCGCCTGCGTGGCGCAGCATCAGTGCGCGGCCGCGTTGTAGAAGGTCACGAGGTCGGCTTTCTCCTGCGGACGCGACGTATCGTCGAGATAGACCATGTGTCCGCCCTGATAGTCCTTGATCGTCAGGTTCGGTTGCGTCCCGAGCCGCGCGAGGTCGAGCTCGGTCTGGTAGAACGGCGTCGCGATGTCGTGATACCCGTTCAGCGACAACACCTTCAACTGCGGATTCAGCGACAGCGCCGCGGCGAGATCGGGGATCGTGTCCGGCATCGCGAGGCCATCGTGCGTCCAGTCCCACGTATTGATCGCATTGCTGCTCACCGAGTAGGCCGACTGCGCGGTGTACTTCAACTCGTTCGGCAGATACTTGCCGATCGTGTCGGTGAACGGCTTCGTGATGAACGAGCTCGACGGATCGCCGTCGGCCGCCAGCGGGCTCGACACCGGCACGTTTACGCGCGCGTCGTAGCGGCCGATCAGCGTGCCCGGGATCAGCGACAGCTGGAAGCTGTTGTCGAAGAAGGTCGGGACCACGTTGAAGTTCGCATTCCACAGCGACTGCTTCACGCCGGTCGAATTCACCATCGTCGTGACGAGGGTCGGCGGCGGCGGCGTATGGCTCGCCAGATACGCGTTCACGGCAGGCGCGTAGCTGCCGGCCGTCAGCAGGCGCATCTGGTCCGCATACTGCGGCAGGCTCGACGGGTTCGGGTTGTCGAGCTGGTAGTACGCGCCGACCGTGCCGTACGACGGCACGAAACCCGCGCAACTCACCGGGCTCGACCCGTTGTTCGAGTTGCCGATGTAGTCGCTCGCCATGTCGCAGTTCACGTTGTAGTTCAGGATCGACGACTGCAGCACGATGCCGTCGAGCTTCACGCCGGCCGTCTCGAGCAGGTTCGCGAGCACGTCGGTGCGCGGCGTGCCGTACGATTCGCCGAACAGGTATTTCGGCGAGTCGTTGCGCTGGTTCACGGTGATGTAGCGCGTCACGAAATCGCGGAATGCGCCGCCGTCCTGGTCGACGCCCCAGAACGTCTGGTTCGTGTTCGGCGCGATCGCTTCGGAGAAGCCGGTGCCGATCGCATCGACGAACACGAGGTCGGTCGTGTCGAGCAGGCTTTCCTGGTTGTCGACGAACGGGAACGTCGACGTATTCGCGTTCGGGTCGCCCGTCTGGATCCGACGCGGGCCGAACGAGCCGAGGTGCAGCCACACCGATGCCGAGCCGGGGCCGCCGTTGTACAGGAACGTGACGGGCCGCTTCGCCGCGGGCTGGTTGTCGGCCGTATAGGCGACATAGAAGAACGATGCTTCGGGCGCGCCGGTCTGCGGATTGCGCGCGACGAGGTGGCCGGCCGTGGCCGTGTAGCGGATCGTCTTGCCGTTGAGGGTGATCTGGTGATGCGTGACGGCGGCCTTTTCAACCGCGGCGGAGGCGTCGAGCGACGCGGTCGCGCTCGACGAATAACTGTTCGGATCGTTGTACGCCCTGTCCGCCTGACCGGCGGGATCGGCTGAGCTGTTGGCGCTGGCAGCAGCGGACGATGTCACGTCGTCGTTGCAGGCCGTCAGAATCAGCGAAGAAAACACCACTCCCAACAACAGCTTCGCTTTGCTTGCTGGCATCGTTGCTTTCCTTCTCTCGGATGTTTTTTGTGTCGAGCAGCCGGATAAGCCACCCCCCGCCTCGATTGCGGCCGATAAGCCGAGGCGCTGGCCAATATACGCGAGCCCGTCAGCTTTGAAAAATTTTGAAATATTTGGCGGGCGGCCGGTGCGGCGCACACCTTTCAGGAATGCTTCGGTTCGCGAAACATTGCATTTCGCGCGCCTTTCACGGGCTTTCGCGTTTATCCGCGGAGACTAAAAATCTCCGAATTTCGTGCCATATCGGCGAACAAAATCACACGGCGGCCGGTATTGCTCAGCAAAACGAAATAGACGGATTCGTCTAAAGGATGTGGCCCGAAATGATCGCGACATGAATGCGCTGCAGCGCACAAACGTCGCCTGACGGGCGCCCGGGCGACGAAACGGTCAATGCGACGGCGCGAGCGCGCCGTTCACTCCGATTGCGGCAGCTCGGCCGCCCCCATCCGTCGGGCGATGACCGCCGCACGCTGCGCCTGGTACGCCGAGCCGCGATGCGCGTCGAACCAGCGCGGCTTCGGCAGCATCACCGCGAGACGCGCCGATTGCCACGCGCCGAGCCGGCTCGCGGGAATCCTGTAGTAATAGCGGGCGGCCGCTTCGGCGCCGTACACGCCGCGCCCCCACTCGACGGAATTCAGGTAGATCTCGAAGATCCGCTCCTTGTCGAGCACCGCTTCGAGCATCCACGTGATGATGAGCTCCTGCCCCTTGCGGATGTAGCTCTTCTCGCGCGACAGGAACAGGTTGCGCGCGAGCTGCTGCGTGATCGTCGAGCCGCCCGCGACGATCCGGCCGCGCGCCTTGTTCTTCTCCCACGCCTGCAGGATCGCGTCGACGTCGTAGCCGTTGTTGGTCGCGAAAGTCGAATCTTCCGACGCGATCAGCGCGCGCTTCAGGTTGCGCGAGATCTGGTCGTACGGCACCCATTGATGCTGGATCTGCGCGGGCGGCTTGTCGCGCGACAGCCACCACGCGTCGGTACGCATGAACGCGGTCGAGCCCGGGTTCACGAACGACCACAGCGCGATCTGAGCGAGATAGAACAGTTGCGTCGCGAGCCACGCGAGCGCGAACACCGATCCCGCATAGACGATCCAGCGGGTCGGGCTTACCGTCCGCGTGTGCTGCGTGCCGCTCACCGCCACCACGTGCCGCGCTCCGCTCAGCTCGCCGCGAGCGCCTGGCGCAGCGCGGCCAGCACCGGTGCGCCGTCCGGCCGCACGCCGCGCCAGATGAAGAACGATTCGGCCGCCTGCTCGACGAGCATGCCGAGCCCGTCGGCGGTGCGCGCGCCGAGCGACGCCGCATGCTGCATGAATACCGTCGGCTGCGCGCCATACATCATGTCGTACGCGAGCGTGCCCGTGCCGAATGCAGCGGCATCGCACTCCGGCAGCGCGGCATCGAGGCTGCCAGCCGTCGCGTTGATCACCACGTCGTACGGCTCCGCGCGCACGACGTCCGGGCCGCCGCCCGCGAGCGTGCAGCCCGCATCGTGCGCGGCCTGCATGAACTGGCCGACGAGCGCTTCGGCCTTGCTCGCGGTGCGGTTCACGATTCCGATCGACAGCGGCGCGCGATCGAGCAGCGGCAGCACGACACCGCGCGCCGCGCCACCCGCGCCGAGCAGCAGGATGCGTGCGCCCGCCAGCGACACGCCGAGATTCGCTTCGATGTCGCGCACGAGGCCGACACCGTCGGTGTTGTCGCCATGGATGCGGCCGTCGGCGTCGATGCGCAGCGTATTCACGGCACCCGCCGCCGCCGCGCGCGGCGACAACGTGTCGGCGAGCGCATGCGCTTCGAGCTTGAACGGCACCGTCACGTTCGCGCCGCGACCGCCCTCGGCGACGAAGGCCCGCACGGCCGCGTCGAAACCGTCGAGCGGCGCGAGCCGGTGCGTGTATTCGATCGACTCCCCCGTTTGCGCGGCGAACTGCGCGTGGATGAACGGCGACTTGCTGTGCGCCACCGGGTTGCCGAATACGACATAGCGGTCGGCGCCGCTCATCGACGCACCCGCGGTCATGATGTGCGCCCCTCTTCGCCGGCGTTGCCGTTCGCGGCTTCGCCGCCTTCACCGGCCGCCGCGCCATCCGCCTCCGCCAGCGCTTCGGCTTCGGTTTCGGCCGTCGCGTCTTCGGCGTCGATCAGCGTGTCGTCGCCGCCTTCGGCGTCATCCTCTTCCTCGGCCGCGTCGCCGCTCGTCACGGTCGGCGCGTCGAGCACGTTCAGCAACCGCACCGACGCCTCGATCGTCAGCTCGTCGAGCGACATCACGTCGAGCAGCACGCGCGTACCGCGCGCATGCACGCCGAGCCCCGGCACGTGCAGCAGCAGCGGAATTTCCTCGAGGCGCACCAGGTCGCCCTTCACGACGCTCGCGACGACCTGCTTCTTCTGTTCCTGCGCGAGCCAGCGCAGGCACCAGAAATACTCCATCCGGCGCTGGTAGTCGGCGTAGGCCGTGTAGGTGTCGTCGAAGCCCTGCACGACCGCGTAGAGATCCGCGTCCTTCGGCTTGAACGGTGCGGCGAGCTTCGCGGTGACGCCATGCTGCACGCACGCGAGCAGTTGCCACTGGTTCACGAGGTCGACGTAGCGGCGCAGCGGCGACGTGCTCCACGCGTACTGCGCGACGCCGAGGCCTTCGTGCGGCGCGGCCGTCGTCTGCATCCGCGTGCGCTTCGGGCCCGGCGCACCGAAGCCGCGCTGCGAGCGGTAGATGCCCGGCACCGTGTGGTCGTGCAGGAAGGCGCCCCAGGTCGAGTTCGCGAGGATCGCGAGCTCCGACACGATCAGGTCGAGCGGCGACCCGCGACGGCGCGGCGTGATCGACACGTGCTCGCCGTCGACGTAGAAGTTGTAGTCGGTGTTGCGCTGCACCTCGCGCTTCAGGCCGTAGCCCGCGCGCGCGACCTGGCGCTTCTCGAACAGCGCCTGCGCGAGCGGCCACAGCACGGCGATGTCGTCCTTGTGCGGATAGTCGCCGGTGCCGGCCGCGAGCGTCTCTTCATTGACGAGCTCGTCGAGGTGATTGTGCCGCAGGTTGTTCTTCACGAACACGAGCTCGGCGCGCGTCTCGTTCGCGACGATCTCCTGGGTTTCGCGATTGACGATGATGTACAGCGACAGCGCCGGACGGTAATCCCCCTCTTTCAACGTGAACACGTCGACGACGTCGTCCGGCAGCATCGTGATCTTGTCGCCCGGCATGTAGACGGTCGACAGGCGCGTGCGCGCGATCGCATCGACCGGGTCGCCGCGCACGATGCCGAGCGCCGGTGCCGCGATGTGCACGCCGATCCGCACGCGGCCGTCGGCCAGGTGCTCGACCGAGAACGCGTCGTCGATTTCGGTCGTCGTGATGTCGTCGATCGAGAACGCCTGGACGTTTGCGCGCGGCAGGTCGTCCGGCAGCGGGCCGACCGTGACGGCCGGAAAGCCCGTGCCGTGCGGGAAGAATTCCGCGAGGAAGCGCGCCTCGTGCAGCGCACGCGGCGACGCGATGCCGCCGCAGTCGAGCATCAGCCGCGCCGGCGACACGCCGCGCGCACCGGCGGCCGCTTCCATCGCCTTGTATTCGATCGCGTTCTTGTCCGGCCGCGTCAGCAGCCCGAGCACCTTGCCCGCGAACGCGTCCGGCAACTTGCCGGCCTTCAGCTCCTCTTCATACTGCGCCTGGACGAGCGCCTGCTGGCGCTTGCGCTCGAGCGACGCGAGCGCCATCTTGAGCTGCTCTTCCGGCGCGCGCTGGTACTGGCCGCGCCCCTTGCGGCGGAAGTAGACGGGCGAGCCGTGCAGTCGCAACACCAGCGCCGCGCGCTCGACCGGACCGTACGACGCGCCGAAGTATTCCGCGGCCAGCGCCGTGTACGCGAACTCGTCGGCCGGCGCGCATTCCCACAGGAAATCCAGATCGATCTGCTGCGCGGCCGTGTCGGCCTCCTGCATCAGTTCGCTCGCGGCCGGCTTGTCGAATTCGATCAGCACGTCTTTCGCGCGCACCTTCGCCCGCCGCCCGCCGGGCAACTCGACCTGAAACGCGTCGCCCTGGCGCGACAGCACGCTGCCCGCCTTGAAACTGCCCGATTCCTCGAAGAAAACGTTCACTCAGTACTCTCGTTCAGACTGCCGGCCGCCGCGTCGGCGGCGCCGCATGATGATGGGAATTCGATCGGCACATGGCCGGTTTAAGACGTCTTTCCGTCGCAAAAGGCGAGAACGTCGTCGACATAGTCGGCAAATTCGCTGATCCCGTGATCGCTGCCTTCGATCACGCGCGTCTTCGCGCCCGGGTAATGCGCGAGCATCTCGCGGTAATCAAGCACCTCGTCACCGGTCGCCGCGAACAAATAGTAGCGTTCGGCACGCGTGATCGCCGGCACGCGCAGCGCATCGAGCTCCTGCAGGTGACGGCGCTCGACGACGATCGTGCCGCCGCCGTGGTACAGCGGCTGTTCGCCGAGATGCTGCTCGAGATCGCGCTGCGGCACGATGGCCGGATTCAGCAGCACGGCCTTCCAGCCATGCTTTTCGGCCAGCCACGTGGCGTAATAGCCGCCGAGCGAGCTGCCGATCACGGTGACGTCGCGTGCGCCCGCGACTTCGGCTTCCGCGACGGCGATCGCCTCAAGCGGCGACACCGACAGCGACGGGCACCGCCACTCGTCGGTACGGCCGAGTTCGGCCATGCGCGCGGCGAGCAGCCGCGACTTCTGCGATTCCGGCGACGACCGGAAGCCGTGCAGGTACAGGATCACGTGCGGCTCCCGAGCGCGTCGAGCAGCTTCTGGTGCACGCCGCCGAATCCGCCGTTGCTCATCACGAGCACGTGGTCGCCCGGGCGGGCGGCTGCGACGACGGACTTCACCAGCAGGTGCAGATCGTCGAATGCGTGCGCCTTCTCGCCGAGCGGCGCCAGCGCCTCGGCCAGGTTCCAGCCGAGCGCATCGCGCCCGGTCGGCGCCCCGTAGCCGAACACGAGATCGGCGTCGGCCAGGCTCGCCGGCAATTGCGACTTCATCACGCCGAGCTTCATCGTGTTCGAGCGCGGCTCGAGCACCGCGAGGATGCGGGCATGCTGACGGCCGATGCGCGCACGAAGGCCGGCGATCGTGGTATCGATCGCGGTCGGATGGTGCGCGAAATCGTCGTAGACGGTCACGCCGTCCACGCTGCCGCGCACTTCCATCCGGCGCTTCACGTTGCGGAACGACGCGAGGGATTCGGCCGCCTGCGCGGGCGGCACGCCGACGTGGCGCGCGGCCGCGATCGCCGCGAGCGCGTTCATCCGGTTGTGATCGCCCTGCACCTGCCACGCGACTTCGCCGACGCGTTCCGCGTGCGAATACACCGCGAAGCGCTCGTCGACCGGCACGCCGTCCTCGGCCGGCAGCGCCTGCCAGCCGCCGTCGACGCCGAAGCGCTCGACCTCGCTCCAGCAGCCGCGCGCCAGCACGCGCTCGAGCGCGTCCGAGCGGCCGTTCGTGACGATCCGGCCGACCCCGGGCACCGTCCGCACGAGATGGTGGAATTGCGTCTCGATCGCGCCGAGATCCGGGAAGATGTCGGCGTGATCGAATTCGAGATTGTTCAGCACCGCGGTGCGCGGCCGGTAGTGGACGAACTTCGAGCGCTTGTCGAAGAACGCCGTATCGTATTCGTCGGCCTCGATCACGAAGAAGCTCGAATCGGTGAGCCGCGCCGACACGCCGAAGTTCAGCGGCACGCCGCCGATCAGGAAGCCCGGGTTCAGGCCCGCGTCTTCCAGCAGCCACGCGAGCATCGACGACGTGGTCGTCTTGCCGTGCGTACCCGCAACTGCGAGCACCCATTTGCCGGCCAGCACGTGCTCGCCGAGCCACTGCGGGCCCGACACATACGGCAGGCCGCGATCCAGGATCGCCTCCATCAGCGGATTGCCGCGCGTGACGACGTTGCCGATCACGAACAGGTCCGGTTTCAGGTCGATCTGCTCGGCGCCGTAGCCCTCGATCAGCGTGATGCCCTGCGCCTCGAGCTGCGTGCTCATCGGCGGATAGACGCCCGCGTCGCAACCCGTCACCGTGTGGCCCGCCTCGCGCGCGAGTACGGCGAGACCGCCCATGAAGGTGCCGCAGATGCCAAGAATGTGGATGTGCATAGATGAATGCTTTCGCGCCGCCGGGCGCCGTCGATTCGGAAAGGATGCGTGTGCGGCGCGGCGGACAGGCCGTGCGGCCGGCGCCCGGCCAACAGCTTTTGCCGCGACACAAAGAACGCTATTGTAACTGACGGCCTGCCGTGCCCGGCGGCCCGAACGCTGCGCGCGAACGGCGCCCGCACGCCGGGCGGCAGGCCGCCGCACCCGTGCTCGGGCCCTGCAGCGATCGAGTATGATTGCCGGATCATGTCTCGTAAAACCCTTCTCGACCCGCGGCGCGTCCGCGAGGAAATCGCCCAGTCCGCCGCGCGCCTGATCGCGGAGGACGGCCTGGACTATGCCGGCGCAAAACGCAAGGCCGCGCGCCAGTTGCTGGGCGATACGCGCGTTGCCGGCGAATGGCTGCCGGATAACGACCAGATCGAGGAAGAACTGCGCGAGTACCTCGCCCTGTTCCAGAGCGACACGCAGCCGGACGAACTGCGCCGCCTGCGCGAAATCGCGCTCGACTGGATGCGCCGGCTCGCCGAGTTCCATCCTTATGTGACGGGTGCCGTGCTGAACGGCACCGCGAACGCGCATTCGGATATCCATTTGCAGGCATTCACCGACAACCCGAAGGACGTCGCGATCTACCTGCTGAACCAGAACGTCCAGTACGACGTATCCGAGACGCGGCACTTCGCGGGTCGCGCCGACGTCGAGACGCTCAGTTTCCTGTGGCGCCCGCGGCGCGACGTCGATGCGATCGGCATCCACCTCGCGCTCTATGCGAGCGACGACCTGCGCGGCGCGGTCAAGGCCGACGCGCGCGGCCGGGTCGCCCGTGCGGATGCCGCCGCGCTGCGCGCGCTCGTCGAAGCAGGCAAGGCCCCTTCCGAACCGGAATGATTCAACGATGATGATGAAACGCATGTTGGCGCTCGCGGTGGTCGCGGCCGCCGCCGTTGCCGGCGGGCTCGCCGCCGGCCATTGGTTCCGCGGCACCGCCGACGACGGTGTCGCCGTCGCCGCGCCCGCCGCCCACGGCAGCCCGGTCGAGCAGTTGTGGGCCGCGTCGCTGACGGGCACCGACGGCAAGCCGGCCACCTTGTCCGCATTCAAGGGCCAGAAAGTCGTCGTCAATTTCTGGGCGTCATGGTGCGGCCCGTGCGTCGAGGAGATGCCGGAGCTCGTCGCGCTGTCGCACCAATACAAGCAGAAGGGCATCCGTTTCATCGGGATCGGCGTCGATTCCGAACAGAACGTGAAGAACTTTCTGCAGAAGGTGAAGGTCGACTATCCGGTATTCGTCAGCGGATATGCGGGCGCCGATCTGGCCCGTAATTTCGGGAATACCGCCGGCGCGCTGCCGTTTACAGTCGTCATCGACGAAACCGGCAAGATTCGCGAGACAAAATTAGGACAAATCGAACCGGCCGAGCTGAAAAAGACGCTCGACGCGCTGTAAGCTGTCCGAACGGCGACCCGCACGTTGGCGGCGATTTGCCCGTCGATCGCCGCAACTTCGCGTGAATTCGCCGATACTTTGGATGCGTGCCGGTAATTCTTGCAGGTCGCGTGCGCTCGGTCGTTCGGCAAAACTAGACAAATTTCTCTAAATAGCGCTAAAGTTCGCGCAATTCCGCAGAAATAGAAGCGACCATGACACGATTGCTGGTGCTGCACGGCCCCAACCTGAACCTTCTCGGCACCCGGGAACCGGAGGTGTACGGCCGCGTCACGCTCGCACAGATCGATCAGGCGCTTGCCGCGCGCGCCCGGGAAGCCGGCGCCGAACTGTCGTCGTTCCAGAGCAATCATGAAGGTGCGCTGGTCGACCGCATCCAGGCCGCGCGGGAGGAACAGACCGATTTCATCCTGATCAATCCGGCCGCGTACACGCACACGAGTGTCGCGATCCGGGACGCGATCGCCGGCGTTGGCATCCCGTTCGTCGAGGTTCACTTGTCGAACGTGCATCGCCGCGAAGCGTTCAGGCACCACTCCTACTTTTCCGACCAGGCCGAAGGCGTGATCTGCGGGCTCGGCTGGAAAGGTTATCTGTACGCGCTCGAGTACGCGCTGGACAAGCTGCAAGGCACGTCGCGCGGCTGATTTCGCGATCTAGATTCAGCGCCGGCCCCTAACCGGCGCTTTCACGTATTGAAAGGGGAATTCCCGATGGATCTTCGTAAGCTGAAAACTCTGATCGACCTCGTTTCCGAATCCGGCATCTCCGAGCTGGAAGTGACGGAAGGCGAAGGCAAGGTGCGCATCGTCAAGAACGCGCCGCCGGTCTACGTGCAGCCGACGGCTGGGTATGCCCCGCAAGTCAGCGCGCCCGCGCCGTCGGCCGCGCTGCCGACCGAAGGCGCTGCCGCGCCGGCCGCAGGCGCCGCCGCCGCTCCGGCTGTGCCGCAGGGCCACGTCGTGACGTCGCCGATGGTCGGCACGTTCTATCGCGCACCGTCGCCGGGCGCGGACCCGTTCGTCCAGGTGGGCGACACGGTCAAGGAAGGCCAGACGATCTGCATCATCGAAGCGATGAAGCTGCTCAACGAGATCGAGTCGGACAAGGCCGGCGTGATCAAGGAAATCCTCGTCGAGAACGGCCAGGCCGTCGAATACGGCCAGCCGCTTTTCGTGATCGGCTAAGTCCGCCGCGCGGCCTGCGGGCCGCGCGCCGCCGATGCCCGCCAGGCGCCGTTCGCGCGCCCCTCGAAGAGACGAATACTCGCTATGTTTGAAAAAATCCTCATTGCCAACCGCGGTGAAATCGCGCTGCGCATCCAGCGTGCGTGCCGCGAGCTCGGCGTCAAGACGGTGGTCGTCTACTCGGAAGCCGACAAGGAAGCCAAGTACGTGCGCCTCGCGGACGAAGCCGTCTGTATCGGCCCGGCCCCGTCGAACCTGAGCTACCTGAACATGCCGGCGCTGATCAGCGCCGCGGAAGTCACCGATGCCGAGGCGATCCACCCCGGCTACGGCTTCCTGTCGGAGAACGCCGACTTCGCGGAACGCGTCGAGCAGTCGGGCTTCACGTTCATCGGCCCGCGCCCGGAAACGATCCGCATGATGGGTGACAAGGTCACCGCGAAGCAGACGATGATCAAGACCGGCGTGCCGTGCGTGCCGGGCTCGGAAGGCGCGTTGCCGGACGATCCGAAGGAGATCGTCAAGATTGCGCGCGCGATCGGCTATCCGGTCATCATCAAGGCGGCAGGCGGCGGTGGCGGGCGCGGGATGCGCGTCGTGCACACCGAGGCCGCGCTCGTCAACGCGGTCAACATGACCCGCGAGGAAGCCGGCCGTGCGTTCGGCAACCCGCAGGTGTACATGGAGAAGTTCCTCGAGAACCCGCGCCACATCGAAATCCAGGTGCTGTCCGACGCGTTCAAGAACGCGATCTGGCTCGGCGAGCGCGATTGCTCGATGCAGCGCCGCCACCAGAAGGTGATCGAGGAAGCGCCGGCACCCGGCATTCCGCGCCGCCTGATCGACCGCATCGGCGACCGCTGCGCGGACGCGTGCAAGAAGATGGGTTATCTCGGTGCGGGCACGTTCGAATTCCTGTACGAAAACGGCGAGTTCTACTTCATCGAGATGAACACGCGCGTGCAGGTCGAGCACCCGGTATCGGAGCTGATCACGGGCGTCGACATCGTGCAGGAACAGATCCGCATCGCGGCCGGCGAGAAGCTCGCGCTGCGCCAGCGCGACATCCAGTTCCGCGGACATGCGATCGAATGCCGGATCAACGCGGAAGATCCGTTCAAGTTCACGCCGTCGCCGGGCCGGATCACGTCGTGGCATACGCCGGGCGGCCCCGGCGTGCGCGTCGATTCACACGCCTACAATGGCTATTTCGTGCCGCCGAACTATGATTCGATGATCGGCAAGCTGATCACCTACGGCGCGACGCGCGAGCAGGCAATCAGCCGGATGCGCATCGCGCTGTCGGAAATGGTCGTCGAAGGCATCCAGACCAACATCCCGCTGCACCGCGAGCTGATGATCGATTCGAAGTTCGTCGAAGGCGGCACCAGCATCCACTACCTCGAAAACCGGCTCGCCCAGAAGCAGCAGGTCGCACCGGAAGAAGCGTAAGCATGAGCTATCGCGAACTCGTCGTCGAACTGGCCCGTGAGCATGCGGAGGCGCTGTCCGACGCGCTGCTCGAACTCGGCGCGCTGTCGGTGTCGGTCGAAGATGCCGACGCCGACACGCCCGACGAACAGCCGCTCTTCGGCGAGCCGGGCCTCGTGCCCGACCGCACCGCGTGGCAGCACTCGCGCGTGGTCGCGCTGCTCGCGGCCGACCATGAGCCGGCCGTGCTGCTTGCGGCGGCCGCGAACGAGATCGGCGTCGCCGAGACGCCGGCATTCACCGTGCGCGAGGTCGAAGAGCAGGACTGGGTGCGTCTCACGCAATCGCAGTTCGAGCCGATCCCGATCGGCGAGCGGATCTGGGTCGTGCCGTCGTGGCACGATACGCCCGACCCCGACGCGCTCATCCTCGAACTCGATCCGGGCCTCGCATTCGGCACCGGCAGCCACCCGACCACCCGCCTGTGCATGGAATGGCTCGAGCAGTCGGTGCAGCCCGGCCAGTCGGTGCTCGACTACGGCTGCGGCTCCGGCATTCTCGCGATCCTCGCGAAGAAATGCGGGGCGAACCCCGTGATCGGCATCGACATCGATCCGCAGGCAGTCGAATCCGCGCGGCAGAACAGCGAACGCAACCGTGCGGAAGTCACATACGGGCTGCCCGATGCATGCCCGGACGGTGAATTCGACATCGTTGTCGCGAACATCCTGTCGAATCCGCTGAAGCTGATGGCGTCGATGCTCGCATCGAAGGTCAAGCCGGGCGGGCGCATCGCGCTGTCGGGCGTGCTCGCGCGCCAGGCGGACGAAGTGGCGGCCGTCTACGCACGCTACGTCGACATCTCGGTCTGGCGTGAGCACGAAGGTTGGGTATGCCTCGCCGGAACCCGACGCGAAAGCCATTAGAATAGCGCTGTCCTTCACTCTGGCCAGCAGGCCGCCCGGCTCGACATGCTTCTTGCGACGCGCTGCCCTCATTGCGAAACCGTCTTCCGGCTGCAGCAGGAACAGCTCTCGCTGCATCAAGGGCTCGTGCGCTGCGGGCATTGCCACGAAGTCTTCAACGCATCCGAGTCGCTCGTTCCCGAGCACGCGCAGCAGCCCGAACCGGCCCTGACCGAACCGGCTGCCGCACCGGATCGCGGTGATGCGCCTCTTCCGGCCCCGCCTCGGCTGTTCGCTGCCGAAGCGCCGGCCGGGTCACCTTCCGACACCGATTACAAGCCGGAAGGCTGGGACATGTGGGCGCCGTGGCTCGATGCCGGCGTCGACCCGTCGCTGCAGCACAGCGTGCAGACCGTGCGCACCGAGCCGCTGATCCCGCTCGCCCTTCCGTCCACCGAAGCCGGCGTCGTTCACCTGTCGGGTACGCCCGCACCGGTCGCGCCCTCCCCGACCGAGCTGGATATCTCCACTGCCGTCGAACAACCGGCCGAATCGCTGCAGACGCAAACGCAAACGCCGCAGGATACCGAACCCTCGGCCGCGCCCGTCGAACGCGACCCGCGTGAGCCGCGCTTCGTCGCCCACCTTCCGTCGGACGCAGAGACCGCTCGCGACGCCGCCGAACCCGTCGGCACCGCGCACTTCGCCGTGCCGGACGACGAACGCGCGCCGCGCGAACCGCGCTTTGCGTTCGCGCCTGCGCCAGCCGTCACCGAAGCCGGGCCCGAGCCTGACTCCCGCACTACCCGGCACGACGAGACGCCCGCCGCAACGACCCAGGCGTCGGCCGCACCGTTCCCCGCTGCGCTGACCGACGACGATCGTCCGCACTTCGCCGTCACGCGCGAGACGCGCGCACCGCAGCGGCGCAGCATGCTCGGCGGGTTTTTCGGCGGCCTCATCGCTGCCGTGCTCGCCGTGCTGCTCGTCGGGCAACTCGCATGGTGGCAGCGCGAAACGCTGATGATCTACTGGCCCGTCACGCAGGGCTGGTTCCGGCAGGCCTGCGCGCCGCTCGGCTGCACGGTCGCGCCGCCGCGCGCGATCGACGGCCTGCGGCTCGACGCAACCGACCTGCGCCAGCTCGACGGCCCGCGCGAGCTCGAACTGAAGGTGCCGCTGACGAACCGCTACCGCGTCGCACTCGCCTACCCGTCGCTCGAGCTGACGCTGCTCGACGACACCAACCACGTGACCGTGCGCCGCGTGCTCGCGCCGCGCGACTACGTGCGCCCGGGCACGCCGATCGACGCCGGGCTGCCGCCCGGCACGACGCAGACGATGGTCGTCCGCGTCGAAACGAACGGCACGCCCGCCTCGAATTTCCGCGTCCAGATTTTCTATCCGTGACGCGCCGCGGCGCGCGCCTGCGCGCCCGTCTCAACCCGCGCGCCCGAGCGGCGCGCTATTTCGGAGCACGAACATGAGCAAAGTTACGCTGGGTGGCAACCCGATCGATCTCGCCGGCACGTTCCCGGCCGTCGGCGCACAAGGCGCCGATTTCAAGCTGGTCGGCAAGGACCTCGCCGACCTGTCGCTCGCCAGCTTCGCCGGCAAGCGCAAGGTGCTGAACATCGTCCCGAGCCTCGACACGCCGACCTGCGCGACGTCGACCCGCAAGTTCAACGAAGCCGCATCGTCGCTCGACAACACGGTCGTCGTCGTCGTGTCCGCCGACCTGCCGTTCGCTGCTACGCGCTTCTGCACGACTGAAGGCCTCGAGAACGTCGTGACGGCTTCGACGTTCCGCACCGGCCGTGCATTCGCGAACGCGTACGGCGTCGACGTGACGAGCGGCCCGCTGAACGGCCTGACCGCACGTGCGGTCGTCGTGCTCGACGAGCAGGACAAGGTGATCCACGCGGAACTCGTCGGCGAAATCAAGGACGAGCCGAACTACGATGCAGCGCTCGCCGCACTGAAGTAAGCTTTCTTCCGGTTTCCCCTGCCGCGCCGCGCCTTTCGCGCGGCGTTGTCGCGCAGGGTCCCTCATTTCTACAGGAACGCACACCTTGGCTACGTTGATTTGCGGCTCGATCGCCTACGATTCCATCATGACTTTCGAGGGTCGGTTCCGCGAGCACATCCTGCCCGATCAGGTGCACCTCATCAACCTGAGCTTCCTGGTGCCGACGATGCGCCGCGAATTCGGCGGCTGCGCGGGCAACATCGCGTACGCGCTGCACCTGCTCGGCGGCGATGCGCGCATCATGGGGACGATCGGCGCACTCGACGCGCAGCCGTACCTCGACCGCCTCGACCAGCTCGGCCTGCGCCGCGACCACGTTCGCGTGCTGCCCGACACGTATACGGCGCAGGCGATGATCACGACCGATCTCGACAACAACCAGATCACGGCGTTCCACCCGGGCGCGATGATGCAGTCGCACCTGAACCATGCGGGCGACGCGCCCGGCATCAAGCTCGCGATCGTCGGCCCCGACGGCTTCGACGGGATGGTGCAGCACGTGGAAGAGCTCGCCAAGGCCGGCGTGCCGTTCGTGTTCGATCCGGGCCAGGGCCTGCCGCTGTTCGACGGTGCGACGCTGCGCCGCAGCATTGAACTTGCGACCTATGTGGCGGTCAACGACTACGAGGCCAAGCTGGTGAGCGACAAGACGGGATGGTCCGAAGATGAAATCGCCAGCCGGGTCGACGCCCTCGTCATTACGCGTGGCGAGCACGGCGCGACCATCCGCCACAAGCAGGGCACGGAGCAGATTCCTGTCGTGCCGGCCGAGCGGATCTCCGATCCGACCGGCTGCGGCGATGCCTTCCGGGGTGGCTTGCTGTACGGCATCGAGCATGGCCTCGACTGGGCAACCACGGGCCGCCTCGCGAGCCTGATGGGCTCGATCAAGATCGCCCACCAGGGGCCCCAGACTTACGTACTGACGCGCGCCGAAATCGACGCGCGCTTCGAGACTGCATTCGGTTACAGTCTCACATGAATATTGTGGGAGAGCAAAGATGTTGACGAAAAAGACCCTCACGCTCGCGGCCATGCTGACGGCCTCGCTGACGCTCACCGGTTGCTTCACCGCACCCGGTTCGGCGGATGTCTATAGCGTCGGCCAGGCGCAGCGCGAACAGACGGTCCGCATGGGCACGGTCGAAAGCGTCCGCGCGGTGCGCATCCAGTCCGACGGCGGCGGCAGCGCGATCGGCACGCTCGGCGGCGGCGCACTCGGCGCGGTGGCAGGCAGCGCGATCGGCGGCGGCAAGGGGTCGATCCTGACCGCGATCGCCGGCGGCCTCGTCGGCGCGGTCGCGGGCAACGCGGTCGGCGAAAACCTCAGCACGGCGAACGGTGTCGAAATCACCGTGCGCCTCGACAACGGCGACCTGCGCTCGATCACGCAGGCTGCAAGCGGCGAAGCGTTCCGCGCCGGCGAACGCGTGCGACTGCTGTCGAGCGGCGGCGTCACGCGCGTCACGCACTAACAGGGTACCTCAGCACGCGGCGCAAGCCGCGGTCGAACGCATGTGCGAAGCTGCACATGCGTTTTTTTTCGTCCGTACTCGCCGCAGCCGGCGTACGGGCGTCCGGCGTACGGGCGTCCGGCATACGGGCGTCCGGTATGCGGGCGTCCGGTGTGCGGGCACCCGGCGCATCGGGCAAGGACGGACGAAAAAAATCCCGCCACCTGAGCCAGATGGCGGGACTGATTGAGTAGCGCTACTCAACCCACGGACACCACGTGAGTGTCCGGGTGGTGCAGGTCAGCCTCGATTACGGACGGCTGCCGGTCGGGAACGGCCATGCCGCTGCCGGGTTGAGCGCGGTCTTCACGCCCGATGCCGGCGCAACCGATGCGGTCGACGCGGTCGTTGCCGGCGCAGCCTTCTTCACGACGGCCTTCTTCGGCGCAGCAGCCTTCTTCGGAGCCGCGGCCTTCTTCGCCGGAGCGGAAGCCGGAGCAGCAGCGGCAGCCTTCTTCGCCGGAGCAGCGGCCTTCTTCGCAGGGGCAGCCTTCTTCGCAGCAGGCGCAGCCTTCTTCGCAGCGGCCTTCTTCGCAGGCGCAGCCTTCTTCGCAGCAGCCTTCTTCGCCGGCGCGGCCTTCTTCGCAGCAGCCTTCTTAGCCGGTGCGGCCTTCTTCGCAGCAACCTTCTTCACTGCGACTTTCTTGGCGGCAACCTTCTTCGCTGCGGCCTTCTTCGCCGGTGCTGCCTTCTTCGCGGCAACCTTCTTCACCGCGACCTTCTTGGCTGCAACCTTCTTCGTTGCGACCTTCTTCGCAGCAACCTTCTTCACTGCGGCCTTCTTCGCCGGTGCTGCCTTCTTCGCGGCAACCTTCTTCACCGCGACCTTCTTCGCAGCAACCTTCTTCACTGCAACGGCCTTCTTCGCCGGAGCAGCAGCCTTCTTCGCAGCGACCTTCTTCACTGCGGCCTTCTTTGCAGCCGGTTTCTTCTTGGCAAGTGCCATGTTGTTCTCCTTCAGGTTCAGATGAGAGTCAGTTCAAACTACACCCTTCGTCAAAACCCGCTTCCCGCGGACGCTGTTCAGGACGTGCGCTTCGAAGCGGGCTATTCATCGGCGTACGCGGATACCACGCGCTTACGCTAATGAATACGGTATGGCGCGCGTGGCCACCCGGCCTCGCGCGCCAAATCAAGTCGGTAGCCGGCGCACCTCGCGCCGCTACCCCTAATCGCTTGATCAAGCGGACCACCACACGGCCGTCCGCTTTTTCCGGAGGGAAGTTTGCCCATCCCACTGAAGGGTTCGCAAAGTGCCTGTCGTGTCGTCGTGCCGTTAAGGCACCGGGCATGCTTTGCATCAGGCGTTCTTGCTCCTAAACCTTGAGCCGGGGCCGAGAGGCCGCCGGCTGTTCCATCATGTGACGGGTTCGCTGCTGCGGGTTATTCCCAGGACAGCGCGCCGCCCGTCTGATACTCGATCACACGCGTCTCGAAGAAGTTGCGTTCCTTCTTCAGGTCGATCATCTCGCTCATCCACGGGAACGGGTTTTCCTCGTTCGGGTACAGCGGATCGAGGCCGATCTGCTGGCAACGACGGTTGCTGATGAAGCGCAGATAGCTCTTGAACATCGACGCGTTCAAACCCAGCACGCCGCGCGGCATCGTGTCCTCGGCGTAGCGGTATTCGAGTTCGACAGCCTGCTTGAACAGCTCGCGGATCTCGGCGCGGAATTCGGCGGTCCAGAGATGCGGATTCTCGAGCTTGATCTGGTTGATCAGGTCGATGCCGAAGTTGCAGTGCATCGACTCGTCGCGCAGGATGTACTGATATTGCTCTGCAGCACCCGTCATCTTGTTCTGGCGGCCGAGCGCGAGGATCTGCGTAAACCCGACATAGAAGAACAGGCCTTCCATGATGCAGGCGAACACGATCAGCGACTTCAGCAGCTTCTGATCCGCTTCGAGCGTGCCGGTCTTGAAGGCCGGATCCGTCAGCGTGTGGATGAACGGGATCAGGAATTCGTCCTTCGCGCGGATCGACGTGACCTCGTGGTACGCGTTGAAGATCTCGCCTTCGTCGAGACCGAGCGATTCGACAATGTATTGGTACGCGTGCGTGTGGATCGCCTCTTCGAACGCCTGGCGCAGCAGGAACTGCCGGCACTCGGGCGCCGTGATGTGGCGGTACGTGCCGAGCACGATGTTGTTCGCCGCGAGCGAATCGGCCGTCACGAAGAAGCCGAGGTTGCGCTTCACGATGCGGCGCTCGTCCTCGGTCAGACCGTTCGGGTCCTTCCACAGAGCGATGTCGCGGGACATGTTGATTTCCTGCGGCATCCAGTGGTTCGCGCAACCGGCCAGATACTTTTCCCACGCCCACTTGTACTTGAACGGCACCAGCTGATTGACGTCAGTCTGGCCGTTGATGATGCGCTTGTCGGCGACATTGACCCGCGCTTCCGAACCGCCGGCGGGAACAGCCGATGCTTGCGGGGGCACCGCAAGATCGCCTTCGAAAATGTCGCGGACCTGATGGGCGGCAGGCGTTGCAGCCTGCAGTCCGACAGCCGTTCCTGCGGAGGTGCGCATCGCGTTTTGCTGCGCTCCGCTCGCGGGAGTTACGGCAGTCTTCTCTTCATCCCAGTTGAGCATAAATTCTCACCATCAATTTAGAACGGTTTGTACCATCTTTTCCTGAGCGATAAAAGGGTTCGCTCACGAAAAATCCTTTTTTCGATTCGCGTTGCGACCTCGATACAACACTTTGAGCAACGCATCGTCGTTCATGCAGCGCGCGATGTGTGTCGCGCGTGTATCGCGAGGTGCGCTCGACGCATCGAACGCTGATCGAAACGCGACGTCGTCGGGGATGTTTCGATCGCTTGTCACTGCCTGCAACGCAGGTGCCGCGTTACAGATTCCTTATCATTTTTTTAGTTGAGAGCGGCGCACACTTCAACCTCGATCGGTCGTCGTGTGCGCCGCGCTGACCTTCTTCTCAGGTCAGGCGCACTGCGTTACTGGCACGCTTCGCATTCGTCGAAGCCGGGATCGCCCGGACGCATCGTGCACACCGGACCATCCGCCTCGACCGGTGCGAGTGCCGGTGCCGCGTTGACCGCACCCGACGACGCATCGCCGCCTGCCGCACCGAAGCCGCCAGCCGCGCCTTGCGCGCCGCCGCTGCTCGAACCGCCGCCCGTCGGCACGGCGTTCAGCGCACCGTGTGCGACCGTCGACTTCTCGACGTGCGTCGCCGCCATCGTGCGGAGGTAGTAGGTCGTCTTCAGGCCGCGCAGCCATGCGAGCTTGTAGACCTCGTCGAGCTTCTTGCCCGATGCGCCGCCCATGTAGATGTTCAGCGACTGCGCCTGGTCGATCCACTTCTGGCGACGCGATGCCGCTTCGACCAGCCACGTCGGGTCGACTTCGAACGCGGTCGCGTAGATCGCGCGGAGGTCGGCCGGGATGCGGTCGATGCGCGACAGCATGCCGTCGAAGTACTTCAGGTCGGCGACCATCACTTCGTCCCACAGGCCGCGTTCCTTCAGGTCGCGCACCAGGTACTCGTTCACCACCGTGAATTCGCCCGACAGGTTCGACTTCACGTACAGGTTCTGGAAGGTCGGCTCGATACAGGCCGACACGCCGATGATGTTCGAGATCGTCGCCGTCGGCGCGATCGCGACGCAGTTCGAGTTGCGCATGCCGTGCGTGGCGATCCGCGAACGCAGCGACGTCCAATCGAGCGATTCGGAGGTGTCGACCTCGACGTAGCCGCCGCGCGCTTCGGCGAGCAGCTTCAGCGTGTCCTGCGGGAGGATGCCGCGATCCCACAGCGAGCCGCGGTAGCTCGAGTAGCGGCCGCGCTCTTCGGCCAGCTCGGTCGACGCGTGGTACGCGTAGTAGCAGACCGCTTCCATCGAACGGTCGGCGAACTCGACCGCCGCTTCCGACGCGTACGGCGTGCGCAGCAGGTGCAGGCAGTCCTGGAAGCCCATGATGCCCATGCCGACCGGGCGATGCTTCAGGTTCGAGTTACGCGCCTTCGCCACCGCGTAGTAGTTGATGTCGATCACGTTGTCGAGCATGCGCATCGCAACGCTGATCGTGCGCTTCAGCTTCTCGTGGTCGAGCGCGTAGCTGCCGTCGGCCTGCTTCACCAGGTGGGCGACGAGGTTCACCGAGCCGAGGTTGCACACCGCGATTTCGGTGTCGCTCGTGTTCAGCGTGATTTCCGTGCACAGGTTCGACGAGTGGACGACGCCGACGTGCTGCTGCGGCGAGCGCACGTTGCACGGATCCTTGAACGTGATCCACGGGTGGCCCGTCTCGAACAGCATGCCGAGCATCTTGCGCCAGAGCTGCGCCGCCGGGATCTTCTTGAACAGCTTGATCTCGCCGCGGGCGACCTTGTCTTCGTAAGCCGTGTAAGCCTTCTCGAAATCGGCGCCGAACTTGTCGTGCAGGTCCGGGCAGGTCGACGGCGAGAACAGCGTCCAGTCGCCGCCTTCCATCACGCGCTTCATGAACAGGTCGGGAATCCAGTTCGCCGTGTTCATGTCGTGCGTACGGCGGCGGTCGTCACCGGTGTTCTTGCGCAGCTCCAGGAACTCCTCGATGTCGAGGTGCCACGATTCGAGGTACGCGCAGACCGCGCCCTTGCGCTTGCCGCCCTGGTTGACCGCGACGGCCGTGTCGTTGACCACCTTCAGGAACGGGACCACGCCTTGCGACTTGCCGTTCGTGCCCTTGATATGCGAGCCGAGTGCACGCACGCGCGTCCAGTCGTTGCCCAGGCCGCCGGCGAACTTCGACAGCAGCGCGTTTTCCTTCAGCGCTTCATAGATGCCGTCGAGATCGTCCGCGACGGTCGTCAGGTAGCACGACGACAGCTGCGAACGGTGCGTGCCCGAGTTGAACAGCGTCGGCGTCGAGCTCATGAAGTCGAAGCTGGACAGCACGTTGTAGAACTCGATCGCGCGCGTTTCGCGGTCGATCTCGTTCAGCGACAGGCCCATCGCGACGCGCATGAAGAATGCCTGCGGCATTTCGATGCGGGTGCCCTCGACGTGCAGGAAGTAGCGGTCGTACAGCGTCTGCAGGCCGAGGTAGCCGAACTGCAGGTCGCGGTTCGCGTCGAGCGCTTCGCCGAGGCGCTTCAGGTCGAACTGCAGCAGCTTGTCGTCGAGCAGGCCGGCGTCGACGCCGCGCTTCAGGAACTGCGGGAAGTATTCCGCGTAACGGGTCGACATCTCGGCCTGCACCACTTCCTCGCCGAGGATCTCGCGGCGGATCGTGTGCAGCAGGATGCGGGCCGTGACCTGGCTGTACGCCGGATCCTTCTCGATCATCGTGCGCGCAGCCAGGATCGCCGAGTCGTAGACCTGGCTCATCGGCACGCCGTCGTACAGGTTCTTCACCGTCTCCGCGACGATCGGGTCAGGGTTAACCGCAGCGCCGAGGCCGTCGCATGCCGACGCGATCAGCGCGCGCAGCGCGTTCAGGTCGAGCGGGCGCGTGACGCCGTTGTCGATGACGTTGATGCCGGTGCTCGCCTCGCCGCCTGCTGCCGCTGCTTCCTCGCCCGCATGCTGGCGCTCGAGGTGGCGCTTCTCGCGATACAGCACGTACGCACGCGCGACGTTGTGCTCGCCGCCGCGCATCAGCGCGAGTTCGACCTGGTCCTGGATATCTTCGATATGGAACGTACCGCCGTTCGGGCGGCTGCGCACGAGCGCGCGCACGACGTTGTGCGTCAGTTGCTCGACCTGCTCGCGTACGCGCGCCGATGCCGCGCCCTGCCCGCCATTGACGGCCAGGAAAGCCTTGGTCACCGCGATCGCGATCTTCGAGGGTTCGAACGATACGACGCTGCCGTTGCGGCGGATCACCTTGTAGTCGGCGAACGTGGCCTGCGGCGCGAGCGCCTTCGCGCCCTGTTCGGTCCCGCCGAGCGGACGGCTCGAGGCGCTCTCGTACTGGGACGTCGCGTTGTCGGTGGTTTGCATGTGCAAAGCTCCTGGTGTTGGATGGTGCGGAGAGAACCGCGGATTAAAACGAACGCTGCGCAACGCGGTGCGCGAGCGGTAAGAGGCGAGCGATGCGCCGGGGAAGCCGGTTCGGTCGATGCGCGACAACCGATCCGGTCGTGTGCTTCGTCATGTGTACCCTGCCCCGTCGATGTTCGCTGCGCTGATCGCGACGCCCGGACCGCCCGGCCTGACGCGCCGCCCTGAGAACCCTGTCCGCCGGCGTTGCCCGCCGGCCGGTGCCGCTCGGGTTTCCCCTGCGACACACACTATATCTAGTGCGGAACTGCTCAACTGCCACCAAGTATAGTGGACATTCGGAGGACATCAAAACGGAGAATTTGCGATAGAGGTCTTGACATCGCTCACGTGCAGACACGGCAAGGCATTGGTCGGAGAAAAAACTTTCTCCGCTCAAAAAACCCCGCGATCAGTGCTGACGGAAAGGAAAGTATTCGGCGGAAAAACCGGCATCGCTCGCGAAGCGTTGCCAATCGAAATGCGGGCCCGGGTCGGTCTTCCGGCCCGGCGCGACGTCCGAGTGCCCCGCGAATGCGTCGACCGGGTAGCGTGCCGCGAGCGTGCGGGAGAGCGCGGCGAGCATGGCGTACTGCGCGTCGTCGAACGGCACGTCGTCCGCGCCTTCGAGCTCGATGCCGATCGAGAAGTCGTTGCAGCGCGGCCGGCCGAAGAATTCAGAGGAGCCCGCGTGCCATGCACGCTCGTCGCACGACACGAACTGCACGAGTTCGCCGCTGCGGCGGATCAGGAAGTGCGCGGACACGCGCACGTCGCGCAGGTGGCTCTGGTAATAGGGGTGCGCATCGCAGTCGAGACGATTCAGGAACAGCGCCTCGATCGCGTCACCGCCGAATTCGCCGGGAGGCAGGCTGATGTTGTGGACGACCACGAGCGTCGGCACCGCGCCTGCGGGCCGCACCTCGAAGTTCGGCGACGGCGCATGGCGCGCTTCGCGCACCCAGCCGTTCGCATCGACCGACAGCAACCGCGCGTCGCTCATCGTGCGTCGCGACCGCTCGACCGTGCGGCGTGGCGCTGCGCGTGCTCGGCACTGCAGAAGTATTCACCGCCCGCGGTGACGGCGTCGCCCTTCGGCGCATGCACGCCGCACTCTGCGCAGCGCACCATCGGCTCGGG
>NZ_VWWH01000038.1:0-62154 GCF_011753045.1 Burkholderia sp. Ap-955 | reverse complement strand
AATGACGGAGGCGCCCGTGACCTACGACCCACGTGGCCCGGCCCACCGCACGCGGCCGGAACCGCTCGCGCCGCCCGGCGCGCCGGCCCATGAGCAGCGCATCGCGCAGGCGCTGCGCCGGCTGCGCGTGCGCGACATGGAAACGCTCGACTCGCTCGGGCGCACACGCAGCTTCGCGCGCACGGCCGAGGCCGCGTCGATCACGCAGCCTGCGTTGTCGAAATGGCTGCGCGAGCTCGAGGACGCGCTCGGCCTGCCGCTGTTCGAACGCACGTCGCGGCGCGTCGCGCCGACCGTCTATGGTGATGCGCTGCTCGAATGCATCGGCCGCGTGCTGACCGACATGCGCGGCGTCGCGCCCGCGTTCGATGCGTTGCGTACCGGCACCGGCCGCCCGGTGTCGATCGGCCTGCTGCCGAACATGGCACCGCAACTGATTCCGGGCGCGCTGGCGTGGCTGCGGGAAGCCGGCCGCGCGGTGCAGCTCAACGTGCGCGAGGACACGCTCGACCGGATGCTCGCGCAGGCGCAGCGCCACGAGCTCGACCTGCTCGTGTGCCGGCTCGACGCGTCGGCGCTGAGCGCGGGGCTCGACGTCGCGCCGCTGTACCGTGACGACATGATCGTCGTGTGCGGGCCGCGCCATCCGCTGCTCAGGCGCGCGCGGATCGGCTGGCGCGACGCGGCCGCGTTCCCGTGGATCGTGCCGCCGCTCGGGTCGCCCGCGCGCACGGCGCTGGACGCCGAGTTCGCGAACGCGGGCTTGCCGCCGCCACCCGTGCTGATGGAATCGGTGTCATGGCGGACCAACCGCATGGTGGCCGAGCAGTCGCCTTGCCTGTTCGTGCAGTCGGCCCGCGCGTTCGAGCTGGCCGTGCGCTCGGGGGAGCGGGTCGGCCGGTTGCCGCTGAAGCTGTCGACGATGCCGGAAACGGTCGGCGCGCTGTATGCGGCGCCCGCAGGCGTGTCGGTCACGGCCGCGATCGATGCATTGAAGGCCGTGACGCGCACGGAACCCGGCGCGGTGGCATGAAGGCGAACGGAGCCGGGCGACGCCACAATCTGACGAACGGTTTGCATGCTCGCCGCGCACCACGCGCGGCCTTGCCCCGGGCCGTCGCGTGCGCAAGTCTTTCGGCGAGCTGACTGCCGGCTGCAACCGCCGTGCCGACCGCGCGTAACCCCTGATGTACGTGGATGCGCCGCTTGTCACGGATTGGTGTTAAATATATTTCGGCGCGCGTTGGCACCGCGCGCGATACGGGGCGCACCGGGCATCGGCGTAAACCCGGGGCGAAATACGGCACGAAGGATCGAAAACGAATCGGGCGCATCAGACCCGATCGGACAGACGGCAGGATTCATCTTGAATACCGAACCGCAAAGTTCTCGTTACAGTCTCGGGCTCGCTGCGGAAGTACTCGCGTCCGAGCAAAGCGTGCTGAGGCTGATCACGCGCAACACACCGCTGCCGGAACTGCTCGTCGAGGTCTGCCGGCGTGCCGAGGCGTTGCTCGGCGACGGTGCGTCGTGCACGATCCTGCTGCTCGATACCGACGGCGTGCATGTGCACGTCGGTGCCGCGCCATCGCTGCCCGTGCAGTACAGCGCGGCGATCGAAGGCGCGTCGATCGGGCCCGTGGCCGGCTCGTGCGGCACGGCGATGTACCTGCGACGGATGGTCGTCGTCGAAGACATCGAAACCGATCCCCTGTGGGCCGATTACCGCGCCGTCGCATTGCCGCTGGGCTTGCGCGCGTGCTGGTCGGTGCCGTTCCTCGACGAGGCGGGCGTCGTGCTTGGCGCGTTCGCCGTCTATTACCGCACGCCGCGCCGGCCGGGCGACGAGGAAACCGAACTGTTGCGCGATATCGGCAACAGCGTTGGCCTCGCGGTGCACCAGGACCGGATCGCGCGACAGCTCGCGCGCAGCGAGGAACATCACCGGCTCGTGGTCAACAGCCTGAACGAAGGGATACTCGTGGTGTCGCGCGACGGCGTCGTGGTCGCGAGCAACCCGAGTGCGAACCGGATGATGCGCGTGAAGGGCGACCTCGTCGGCCGCCGGCTGTCGACGGTGATCCTGCGCAAGCTGCACGAGGACGGCACGCCGATCCCACCCGACGAATGGCCGAGCCTGCGCGCGCTCGAGACGGCCACGCCGATGCTTGGCTACACGGTCGGCTTCGGCCTTGCGGACGGCGACGTCATCTGGGTGCGCGGCAACGCGGTGCCGATCGTGAAGCCGGGCGAGAAGCAGGCCGATTCGGTGCTCGTGTCGTTCAACGACATCGGCCCCGTGCGCGAAGCGCAGCAACAGCTGCGCTACATGGCGACGCGCGATGCGCTGACGGGCCTCTACAACCGCCGCTGGCTCGGCGATCGCATGCGCGAGCTGTTCGGCCGACACGATGCGGCCGGCGGCCCCGCGCGCGTCGCGATCGTGTTCATCGATCTCGTCGGTTTCAAGAAGGTCAACGACACGGCCGGCCACGACGCGGGCGACGCGCTGCTGCGCAGCGTTGCCGCGCGGCTCGCGGCGTGCGGCGGTGGCCAGTATGCGCTGACGCGGGTCGGCGGCGACGAGTTCGTGATCCTCGTCGACGACTGCGACGATCCCGACCGGCTCGAGGTGCTCGCGCGCGAGGTGATCGACGCGATCGCGAAGCCGTTCGCGATCGCGAACAACGAATACTGGCTCGGCGTGTCGATCGGGATCAGCGTCGCGCCGCGCGACGGCGACGATGCCGTCACGCTGATGCGCAATGCCGATTCGGCGATGTACGACGCGAAACAGCGCGGCCGCAACCACTTCACGTTCTTCACCGCGCAGCTCAACCTGCGGCTGCAGCGCCGCTTCGCGATCGAGCAGTCGCTGCGGCGCGCGCTTTCGTCGGACATGCTGCGGCTCGCGTATCAGCCCGTCGTCGACGCGCGCAGCGGCCGCACGGTCGGCGCCGAAGCGCTCT
This sequence comes from Burkholderia sp. Ap-955, assembly GCF_011753045.1. Taxonomy (NCBI): domain Bacteria; kingdom Pseudomonadati; phylum Pseudomonadota; class Betaproteobacteria; order Burkholderiales; family Burkholderiaceae; genus Burkholderia; species Burkholderia sp. Ap-955. The sequence continues at coordinate 59,185 of NZ_VWWH01000038.1, read as the reverse complement.
TGCGCTGGACGAGCCCCGAGCTCGGGCCGATGTCGCCGGCGGAGTTCATTCCGGTCGCGGAAGATACGGGGCAGATCGTCGCGATCGGCCAGTGGGTGCTCGAAACCGCGTGCCGGCAGGCGGCCGAATGGCGCCGCACGATCGCGCCCGACCTGATGCTGGCCGTCAACCTGTCGCCACGGCAGTTCCACGAAGGGCTCGTCGAATCGGTCGGTCGCTGCCTCGCGCAGACCCGGCTCGATCCGTCCGCGCTCGAACTCGAGATTACCGAAGGACTGCTGATGAACGACACGGACACCGTGCTGCCGATGCTCGAGGCGCTCACGGACATGAACGTGAAGATCTCGGTCGACGATTTCGGCACCGGCTATTCATCGCTCGCGTACCTGAAGCGCTTTCCGCTGCACAACCTGAAGGTCGACCGCTCGTTCGTGTCGGGCGTGCCCGATCATCACGACTCGGTGGCGATCACGCAGGCCGTGGTCGCGATGGCGCATTCGCTCGGGATGAAGGTCACGGCCGAAGGCGTCGAGACGCAGGCGCAATCGTGGTTTCTGCAGCAGATCGGCTGCGACATGCAGCAGGGCTATCTGTTCAGCCGCCCGCTGGACGCGAACGACTACGCGCGCCGGCTTGGCGCCTTGTGAGCGCGGTGCGGGTTCGGCGTTCGGTGCTCAGTCGACGCGCGGCCCGCCGAACCCGCCGGGGACCGGCGTCGTCGGCGTCGCATCGATCTCGACGCGGTTCTTGCCTTCGTGCTTCGCGCGATAGAGCGCACGGTCGGCCGCTTCGATCAGCAGGGTCGTCGGCAGCCCGGGCATCGGCACGATGCTCGCACCGCCGATGCTGATCGTCACGGTGTTGCCCGTCGACGAATGCGCGTGCCGCAGCCGCAGTGCCTCGACCGCAAGGCGGATCTTCTCGCCGAGCAACCGTGCGGCGCCCGGCGACGTGGCCGGCATCACGACCGCAAATTCCTCGCCGCCGAAACGCGCGGCCAGATCGCCCGACTGGCCGAGACAGCGCTCGATGGTCGACGCGATCTGCTTGAGCACGCTGTCGCCCGACACGTGGCCGTACGTGTCGTTGTACAGCTTGAAGTTGTCGACGTCGATCATCAGCAGCGACAGCTCGCTGCGCTCGCGCGTGCCGCGCCGCCATTCGGCGGCGAGGTATTCGTCGAGATAGCGGCGGTTCGACAGCCCGGTCAGGCCGTCGGAGTGCGTGAGGCGCCGCAGCTCGAGATTGGCTTCGAGCAACTGCTGCTGCGATTGCCGCAGCGCGCGATAGGCCTCGTCGCGCTGCAGCAGGTTCATGTACGAGCGTGAGTGGTAGCGCACCCGCGCGACGAGCTCAATGCGGTCGGGCAGCTTCACGAGGTAGTCGTTCGCGCCGGCCGCGAACGCGGCGCTCTTGACCACGGGTTCTTCCTGCGTCGACAGCACGATGATCGGCACGTCGCGCGTCGCCGGATTCGCGCGGTACGCCTTCACGAGGCTCAGCCCGTCGGTGCCGGGCATCACGAGGTCCTGCAGGATCACGGTCGGCCGCGTCTCGATCGCGGTGGCCATCGCGTCGTCCGAACGCGGGCAGTAGTGGAAATCGATGCCTTCCTCGTCGACGAGCGCACGTCGCACGGCTTCCGCGACGATCGTCTGGTCGTCGACCAGCAGCACCATCGCCGGCACGTCGACGGGCGACGTGTAGGGGCCGCCTGGCGGGCGAGTCAGGTCAATCGTCATGGTCGATGCGGGTTGTTACGGTCGTTGCGGTTGTCGCAGGGGCAGGCATGGGTGTTGCGCGTGTTCATCGTCGGGCTCAGATTCTCGCGAGCGCCGCCAGTTCGCCCGCGATGCGCCCGAGCGGCAGGATCGCGCGCGCCGCGCCGAGCGTCGCGGCCGCCTTCGGCATGCCGTACACGGCGCTCGTCGCCTCGTCCTGCGCGATCGTATGGTAGCCCTTCATCCGCAGTGCCTTCAGGCCGATCGCGCCGTCGCGGCCCATCCCGGTGAGCAGCACGCCGACCACGCGGCCGGGCCAGTGCTCGGTCAGGCTGTTGAAGAACACGTCGACCGACGGGCGATACGGCGTGGCGGCCGGCTCACGCGTGTATTCGAGCGTGCCGGCGCGCGTGATGCGCAGGTGGTCGTCGGTCGCGGCGAGCAGCGCGACGCCCGGCTGCGGGCGGTCGCCTTCGCGCGCGACGCGCACGGCGAGCGGCGTCTGGCCGTCGAGCCATTGCGCCATGCCTTCGGCGAACGCGCGGTCGACGTGCTGGACGATCACGATCGGTGCACTGAAATCGGCCGGCAGGCCGCCGAGGATCGACGCGAGCGCGCCGGGGCCGCCGGCCGATGCGCCGATCGCGACCAGCGGGCCGCCGCCGGCGCGCGAGGCCGTGCCGGCGAGGCGCGTGCCGCCGGGCGCGTCGAGCAGGCGGCCGATCTGGTCGATCTTCGCGAGCAGTAGCCGGGTCGTGTCGCCGGCCGCGCCGTCGCCGAGCCGCGGCGTATCGACTGCGTCGAGCGCGCCGGCGCCCATCGCCTCGAACACGCGCCATGCATTCGCGCCGATGCAGCTCGTCACGATCAGGATCGCGCACGGTCGTTCGGATCGCATGATCCGCCGCGTCGCTTCGATCCCGTCGAATTTCGGCATGATCAGGTCCATCAGCACGACGTCGGGCGGCTGCGCGGCGCACAGCTCGACGGCTTGCGCGCCGTCGGTCGCGACCCACAGCACGCGGTGCTCGGGCCGGCGCGCGATCGCGCGGCGCATCGCCTCGACGGCAAGCGGGAGGTCGTTGACGATGCCGATATTCACAAGCGGAATTCTCCGGTCGGTTCGTAGTGTTGGAGGTGGGCCGGGTTCATGGAAGGGGCTGCCTGTTCGGCGCCGCCGGACGGCATCGGCGGCCGGACGGCACGACATTGTTTTCGGTTGGCGACGCCCGCATGCTGTCATGCGGCGCGGGCGGCGGCAATCGAAAAATTCGCGCATTGTGCCGTTTCAGTGCGTTTCCTCTATGACGGTGGGGTGTTGGCGGAGGGTAGGGGAACCGGGCCGGCCCGCGCATGCCTGTCCGGCGGTTTCGGCACGACCGGCCGCGGAAGCCGGCATGTTACCGTGGCGACTTCGATAAAAAGACGGGGAGAATGCCGGATGACCGTGCCCGACACCCTGCTGGTCAGCCGCGATCCATACGCGCCGATCGTGACCGAGCAAGACGGCCGGTTGCTGTACCGGATCCACATCGAGAGCGGGCATGCGTCGTTCCACCGCGATTTCCCGGTCGATCCGGACGCGGTGCGCGTGCTGCGCGACGACGCCGAGCGCTTTTATTTCCTGTTCGCGGCGCTTCACCATCCGTACCAGCTACGCGCAACGAACCTGTCCGACGCGGAACGCGAACGCTACTTTCGAACGATCCTGTTTGCCGCTCGCGACGAAGTCGAAGCGTTCATGACGGAACTCGACCGCGCCAGCAACGGCGCGGTCGCGAACCTGCTGAGGATCTTCACGCAGGCCGACTACCGGCAACTACGCGCGGGCCGGTGGTTCGACATGGGCGCCGGTACGCCGGCCACGTAGCGCCCGCGCCGGCCCGCCATCCGCTTCAACGGGTGGGGCCGCGCCGTCAATGGCTGCGCGCGTACCCCTGGATCAGCGCGCGCATCATGCCTTCGACCGTTGCGTCGAGCAGGTCGGCTTCCTGCTCGGACTCCTCGACGAGCGCGGCATACGCGGTCGCGAGCGTCACGCGATCGACCTCATGGCGTTGCTCCTTCAGCGTCACCATCCCGTCCTTCGCCAGATGAGCGGAGAACGCGCGGCTGCCGATGGTCTGGAATACGTCAATCATGGCGGCTCTCCCGTCCGTTGCCGATGCTTTCCAGTGTAGTCGGCGCATCGGGGCTCCGCCACGCGCGGCGGCCCGCTGCACGTCGCCGGCCGGGCCGCCGACGCGCGTGCCGCAACCGGTGCGTTCGCGCCGTCCGTCCGTCCCCCGATTCCTCGGATGAAACACCGCCGACACCTGCCCCGGGCACGGTGTTCGCACGCTTCAACGTTTACCCGAAGCAGTAAATTGTCGACTTTTTGTCGATAAAGTCTCGTGTTAGATTGCGCCGTCAGAGCCCGGTCCAAACCGGGCAGGCGGCGCAGGCCAAGGCGCCGCGCGTCCGATACAAGGAGGAGCAATGCTGGTGCTGATTGGGGTGCCGATCGTCGTGATCGGTTTTGCGCTGCGCTTCAATGCGCTGCTGGTGGTCACGATCGCGGGGCTCGCGACGGGGCTGGCGGGCGGGCTGAATCTCGTCGACATCGTCAGCGCGTTCGGCAAGGCGTTCACCGAAAACCGCTACATGGGGCTCATCTGGCTGACGCTGCCGGTGATCGCGCTGCTCGAGCGCAACGGGCTCAAGGAGCAGGCGAAGCGGATGATCTCGCGCGTGCAGGCGGCCACCACGGGCCGCGTGCTGATGCTGTACTTCGTGCTGCGCCAGGCGACGGCCGCGCTCGGCCTCACGTCGCTCGGCGGCCATGCGCAGATGGTGCGGCCGTTGATCGCGCCGATGGCCGAGGCTGCCGCGGTCAACCGGCATGGCGAGCTGCCCGAATCGGTGCGCCAGCAGATCCGCGCGCATGCGTCGGGCGCCGACAACGTCGCCGTGTTCTTCGGCGAGGACATCTTCATCGCGATCCAGTCGATCCTGCTGATCAAGGGCTTTCTCGAACAGAACGGCATCGCCATCGAGCCGCTGCACCTGTCGGTGTGGGCGATCCCGACCGCGATCGCGGCACTCCTGATCCACTGCACGCGCCTCGCGCTGCTCGACCGCCGGCTCACGCGCGGCTGCGGCCTGATGGCGCAGGAGGGCGCGCGATGATCGGCCTCGAATCGCTGTACACGCTCGCGGGGCTGATGTTCGCCGCGTTCGCCTACTTCAACCTGACCGATCGCACGAACCCGCGCCGCATCGTCAATTTCGCGTTCTGGGCGATCTACGCGGTCACGTTCCTGTTCGGCGCGCGGCTGCCGCATTTCGTGACGGGCTGCCTCGCGATCGCGCTCGCGGTGATCGCCGGCTCGGGCAAGCTCGGGCGCGGCAAGTCCGACGAAGCCGGGGAAGCGGCGGCCGTGCGGCGCGAGACGCGCGCGCAGCGTTTCGGCAACACGCTGTTCCTGCCCGCGCTGCTGATTCCGGTCGTCACGCTGATCGGCACGTTCGCGCTGAAACTCGTGCCGTTCGTCGACCCGAAGAGCGTGACGCTGATCTCGCTCGTGCTCGGCACGCTCGTCGCGTTCGCCGTCGCGCTCGCGATGCTGCGCGATTCGCCCGTGCATGCGGTGAAGGAGGCACGCCACACGATGGACGCGGTCGGCTGGGCCGCGATCCTGCCGCAGATGCTCGCGGCGCTCGGCGCGCTGTTCGCGGTCGCGGGTGTCGGCGGCGTGGTGTCGGGGCTCGTGAAGGACTGGGTGCCGATCGATTCGCCGTTCGCGGTGGTCGCGGCCTACACGGTCGGCATGGCGCTGTTCACGATGATCATGGGCAACGGCTTCGCCGCGTTCCCCGTGATGACGGCCGGCATCGGCCTGCCGCTGATCGTCCACCAGTTCCACGGCAACCCGGCGATCGTCGGCGCGATCGGGATGCTGAGCGGCTTCTGCGGTACGCTGATGACGCCGATGGCCGCAAACTTCAACATCGTGCCGGCGGCGCTGCTCGAACTGAAGGACAAGAATGGCGTGATCAAGGTGCAGTGGCCGACGGCCTTGCTGCTGCTCGCCGTGAACACGCTGCTGATGTACGCGTTCGCATTCCGCTTCTGACGAGATCCCGATGACCGACCGACTGACCCCCGAACTCGCCTCGAAATTCGCGTCGCTCGCGCTCGCGCACCTGACCCGCGAATATCCGAACAAGCTCACGCATTCGCTCGAAGGTCCGCACGACGTGCAGGGGCCGCGCGCACTGCACCCGATCTTCTACGGCAGCTACGACTGGCACTCGTGCGTGCACGGCTACTGGCTCGTGCTGCGCGTGCTCGAACGCTATCCGGCATTGCCGGAGGCCGAACGCATCGTCGCCACCGTCGACGCGCACTTCACCGATGCGAACGTCGCCGGCGAGCGCGCGTATCTCGCGCGGCCGCACAACAGCGGCTTCGAGCGGCCGTACGGCTGGGCGTGGCTGCTCGCGCTGTCGGCGCAGCTGGAGCGGCTCGCACTGAAGGGGGCGATGCCGCAGGCCGCGCGCTGGGCGAAGACGATGGCGCCGCTGACGGACCTGTTCGTGTCGCGCTTCGAGACCTTCCTGCCGAAAGCGACCTATCCGCTGCGGGTCGGCACGCACTTCAACACCGCGTTCGCGCTGGCGCTCACGCTCGACTTCGCGCGCGACACGCAGCGCGACGGGCTCGCGGCGCTGATCGTCGATACCGCGAAGCGCTGGCACCTGAACGATGTCGCGTGCCAGGCATGGGAGCCGTCGGGCGACGAATTCCTGTCGCCCGCGCTGATGGAGGCGGAGCTGATGCGGCGCGTGCTGCCGGCTGCCGAATTCGACGGCTGGTTCGCGCGCTTCCTGCCCGATCTCGCGCGCGGCGAGCCGGCGACGCTGTTCGAGCCGGCGACGGTCAGCGACCGCAGCGACGGCAAGATCGCGCACCTCGACGGGCTGAACCTGAGCCGCGCGTGGTGCCAGCGCTCGCTCGCCGGCGCACTGCCGGAAGGCGATGCGCGGCGCGCGAAGCTGCTCGACGCGGCGGACCGGCATCTCGCGAGTGCGCTCGCGCACGTGGCCGGCGACTACATGGGCGAGCACTGGCTCGCGACGTTCGCGCTGCTCGCGCTGGAGGCGTAGCGCGCGAAACCCCGCCGGCGGCAAGGTCTTCGGCACGCGGCTATACTCGCCGCTCGGGCTGCATCGCGCCGCATGCGTTGCGCGATGCAGCCATCTGTTTCCTTGCCGCCTCGCCATGGACAAGCTCATTACCTACGTCGCCGCGATCCACGGGCTCGCGGGCCCGGTATCGATCGTGTCACACGCGACATCGCACGACCGCTGGACCGACGACGACGTCGAGGTCACGCGCGACGAAACCGAATACCGCTTCGACAACGGCGCGATCGTGCGCCGCTCGGTTGAGCAGGATCGCGCGCCGTCCGATCTGCTGTGTGCCGAATGCTGGATCGACTACGACGTGCTTCGTCATCCCGATGCGCAACCGATCGGCCCGACGCGGATGACGTTCGACAACGCCTGCCGCGAGACTTTCTGGTTGCGTTATCACCTGGCTTGAACGCTTCAACGCTTTAGCGCGTAACGGCAATCAACCCGGCGGCGCACCCTCAGCCGCATGCAGCAGCGGCGCGAGCCGCGTAGCCGCGTCCCGCATCTTCGGCACGTTCTCCAGCAGGTCGTTGAGCGTCGCGCGCGCGGTCGGCGCATGCACGGCGAGCGCCGCGAGCACGCGGCCGCTTGCTGCTTCCTTCACCGGCACCGCTACCGCCACCATCCCGCGCACGAACTCCTCGTTGTCGATCCCGATGCCGCGCGCGGCGAGCCGGTCGAGCTCGGCCGCGAGCAACTGTGCATCGGTCAGCGTCCGGTAGGTCATCTTCTTCAGCGTGAGCCGCGCGAGCATCGCGTTGCGCTCCAGCGCATTCATCTGCGACAGGAACAGCTTACCGCTCGCCGTGCAATGCAGCGGCACGCGCATGCCGGGCCGCATTTCGAGCCGCAACGGCTCGGTCGTTTCGACGCGTTCGACGTACAGCACCGTGTCGCCGTCGAGCGCGGTGAGGTTGCAGGTTTCGCCGAGCACGTCGACGAGCGCACGCAGTACCGAGCGGCAGCCGCGCGTGAACGTGTTGTTCGACAGCGCCGCGAGCGCGAACTGCGCGGCGCGCGGGCCGAGCGCGATGCCGCGATCGTGGCCGCGTGAGTCGGGCATGTGGATCACGTAGCCACGCGTTTCGAGCGATTCGATCAGGCGCAGCAGAGTCGCCTTCGGGATATGCAGCCGCGCGGCGAGCTGCGACAGCGTGTAGGGCTGGCCGGCCGACGCGAGCGCTTCGAGCACCGCGAGGGCGCGCAGGACGCGCGCGTCGTCGGCGGGCGCGCCATCGGGCGGCGCGGGGGCGGTGTCGCGCATATGTCTCCTCCGTCGGGATCGGCGTGCGTCCCGGGATGGTGTGTGCGTGGGAAATGAAACGAATTGAACGGTTTTTGTACCACATTCGCGGCGTGGACAATAAATCGGCTTGTATGCGTTCCGTGTGCTCAATAAATTTGAACAAAACATACCGGATTTTTCCAAAACCCCGGAACGGAGACACGGAATGACACGCAGCTTCGACTATGTCGTGGTCGGCGCGGGATCGGCCGGTTGCGTCCTCGCCAACCGGCTGTCCGACGGCGGCCGCCATACGGTGTGCCTGCTGGAGGCCGGCCCCGCCGACCGCTACATGTGGATCCACGTGCCGATCGGCTATGGCAAGACGATGTTCCACCCCGTGTACAACTGGGGCTTCCACACCGATCCCGATCCGAACATGCACAACCGCCGCCTGTACTGGCCGCGCGGCCGCACGCTCGGCGGCTGCAGCTCGATCAACGGGCTGATCTACGTGCGCGGGCAGCAGCAGGACTACGACCATTGGGCCGCACTCGGCAATCGCGGCTGGAGCTGGCGCGAGTGCCTGCCGTATTTCCGCAAGCTCGAACACAACACGCTCGGCGAAGGGCCGACGCGCGGCACCGGCGGCCCGCTGTGGGCGTCCGCGATCCGGCAGCGGCACGAACTCGTCGATGCGTTCGTGGCCGCGTCGAACCGGCTCGGCGTGCGCACGGTCGACGATTTCAACACGGGCGACCAGGAAGGCGTCGGCTATTACCAGCTCACCACGCGCAACGGGCTGCGCTGCTCGACGGCGGTGGCCTACCTGAAGCCCGCGCGCGGGCGGCCGAACTTGCATGTCGAAACCGATGCGCAGGCGCTGAAGGTGCTGTTCGACGGCGCCCAGGCATCGGGCGTGCGTTACGTCCAGCACGGCAAGGTGCATGAGGTGCGCGCGTTGCGCGAGGTGATTCTCGCGGCCGGCGCGCTGCAGTCGCCGCAACTGCTGCAGGTGTCGGGCGTCGGGCCGGCCGCGCTGCTGAACCGGCACGGGATTCCGGTCGTCGCCGATCGCGCGGGCGTCGGCGAGAACCTGCAGGATCACCTGCAGATTCGTCTGATCTACGAAGTAACGAAGCCGATCACGACCAACGACGAGCTGCATTCGTGGATCGGCCGCGCGAAGATGGGGCTGCAATGGGCGCTGTTTCGCGGCGGCCCGCTGGCGATCGGCATCAACCAGGGCGGGATGTTCTGCCGCGCGCTGCCGGACGAATCGGCGACGCCGGACATCCAGTTCCATTTCTCGACGCTGTCGGCCGATTCGGCGGGCGGCAGCGTGCATCCGTTTCCCGGCTGCACGTATTCGATCTGCCAGTTGCGGCCCGAATCGCGCGGCACCGTGCGCATCCGCACCGACGATGTGCGCGACGCGCCGTCGATCCAGCCGAACTATCTCGACACCGAGCGCGATCGCCGCACGACGGTGGCCGGCGTGCGCTTCGCGCGACGCGTCGCGGCGACCGAGCCGATGGCGCCGCTGATGAAGCGCGAGGTGCGGCCGGGCGCGGACGCGCAGACGGACGACGAGCTGCTCGAGTTCTGCCGGGAATACGGGCAGACGATCTTCCATCCGTCCGGCACCGCGAAAATGGGCGTCGCGAGCGATCCGCTCGCGGTCGTCGACGAGCGGCTGCGCGTGTACGGCACGCGCGGGTTGCGCGTGGTCGACTGCTCGATCATGCCGACCCTCGTATCGGGCAATACCAACGTGCCGATCGTGATGGTCGCCGAGAAGGCGTCCGACATGATCCTCGAGGACGCGCGCGCGGCCGATCGCGGCCGCAGCGTCGCGCCGGCCGCCGAAGCGCTCGCGTAGGGCCTCGCCACGCATCACCCGCGTGGCCCGTGCGCCTGCGCCCGGACGGCCGCCGCGCGTTCATCGATGCCCCCGCCGGTACGGCGCCGGGGCAGGTTGCGGCGCATCCTTACCTGGAGAAGCTCGCATGGCAATCGATTCCCGGGTCGTCCGACGCGTGGCCGCGGCCAGCGTGATCGGCGCGACCGTCGAGTGGTACGACTTTTTCCTGTACGGCGTGGTCGCCGGCATCGTGTTCGACAAGCAGTACTTTCCATCCGGCGACGCGTTCGTGTCGACGATGCTCGCGTATGCGACGTTCGCGGTCGGCTTCATCACGCGGCCGCTCGGCGGCTTGCTGTTCGGCCATCTCGGCGACCGCGTCGGGCGCAAGTCCGCGCTGATCCTGACGATGCTGATCATGGGTGTGTCGACGGCCGGCGTCGCGTTCCTGCCGACCTACGCGCAGATCGGGATGTGGGCGCCGGTGCTGCTGCTGACGCTGCGCGTGCTGCAGGGCATCGGCCTGGGCGGCGAGTGGGGCGGCGCGGTGCTGATGGCCTACGAGTACGCGCCGCCGCACCGGCGCGGGCTGTATGCGAGCCTGCCGCAGATCGGGCTCGCGATCGGGCTGTGCCTCGCGGCCGGCGTGGTCGCGGCGCTGTCACGCGCGCTGCCGGACGCCGCGTTTCTCGCGTGGGGCTGGCGCATTGCGTTCGCGGCATCGCTGCTGCTGGTCGCGGTCGGCTTCTACATCCGCACGCGCGTGGCCGATACGCCCGAGTTCGTCGCGCTCAAGCGCCAGCGGCGCGATACGAAGCTGCCGGTCGTCGAGCTGCTCGCCAACTATCGGCAGGCGATCCTGCTCGGGATGGGCGCGCGCTATATCGACGGCGTGTTCTTCAACGTGTTCGCGGTGTTCTCGATCGGCTACATGACGCGCAACCTGTCGATCTCGCGCGGCGACGCGCTGCTCGGCGTGATGAGCGCGGCGGTCGTGATGTGCGTGTTCATCCCGGTGTTCGGCAGCCTGTCGGACCGGATCGGCCGCGCACGCGTGTACCGGTGGGGCGCGACGCTGTGCGGGCTGTCGGTGCTGCCCGCGTTCTGGCTGCTGCAGACGCAGTCGACCCACCTGCTCGCCGTGTGGCTCGCGCTGGTGATCCCGTTCGGGATCTTCTATGCGATGGCGTACGGGCCGGAAGCCGCGCTGTTCGCGGAGCTGTTCGACGCGAACGTGCGTTACACGGGCATCTCGTTCGTCTACCAGGTGTCGGGCATCTTCGCGAGCGGGCTCACGCCGATCGTTGCGACCGCGTTGCTGCGCGTGAACGGCGGGGCGCCGTGGCTCGTCGGGGTTTACGTGATGTTGTCTGCACTCCTGTCGATCGTGTCCGCGCGGGCGATCGAGAAGCGCGGCGGCGTGGACGGCGTCGCGGTGCGCGCGATGTGACGGCGGGCGGGGCGGATGGGGCGGGGCGCGGTTGGGGTCGTATCGGCGCCCGGTCTTGTGGCGGTGTCGTGCTTGCGACGCTGACCGTCGCCGTCTGCCGGTCGCTCGCTGTCGCCCGCCGTTCGGTGTCCCGGTCGTCCGGCGGCGTCGTGCCCACGCCGCTGACCCTTGCCGACCGACGCCGTCTGCCGTCTGCCCGCTGTTGCCCGCCGCTCAGCGTCCCGATTGCCCGGCGGCGGCGCGCCTGCGCCGCTGATCCTTGCTGACCGTCGCCGTCCACCTGTCGCCCGCTGTTACCCGCCGTTCGCTGTCCCACACGCTGGTCCAAGCGAATCCGGTCCACTGGCCCTACCTGCGAAAAATCGGCCTGCCTACACTTTCCTCGACAGATCGCCGCATTGAAGCATCTGCACACGATCGACCCGAAGAGAACGATCAGGAGACAGGCATGACCAACAGGCAGTCGGCAGCATTCGCCCGTGCGGCGAACGCGCGCCCCGCATCAGTCAGTCGAATCGCCTCGTGCGCCCGTTGCGGCGCGGCAGGCCAGCCCGCGTCGGAGGTCTGAGCATGTCGACCCCTTCCATCGAACGGTCCGCGAGCGGCTTTGCCGGCGGCCGGCCGAACGACACGCGTTACGACCCGACCTACGATCCGCTCGTGTCGCCGGGGCCCGGGTGCGGCAGGCAGTACGCGCCGACCTACTGGGTCGCGACGGCCGGCGCCCCGCCGCCCGACGACGGCCCCGTGACGCGCGATCTCGATGTCGACGTCGCGATCATCGGCGCCGGCTATACGGGCCTCGCGACCGCGCTGTGCCTCGCGCGGGACCATGGCATCAAGGCCGTCGTGCTGGAAGCCAACCGCACGAGCTGGGGCTGCAGCAGCCGCAACGGCGGGCAGGGGCAGAACGCATCGGGCCGGCTGTCGCGCTCGCAGTGGATCGAGCGCTGGGGCAAGGACGTCGCGCTGAAGATGCACGACGAGATCCTCGAAGGCTTTGAGCACTTCAAGTCGCTCGTGTCGGAAATCGACTGCGACCCGCAGTCGGGCGGCCATTTCCTGATCGCGCACCGTCCGCGCATCATGGCGAAGCTCGCGGCCGAGGCGAAGGTGTGGAAGGACGTGTTCGGCTATCCGTCCGAACTGCTGAGCGCGGAAACCTTCCGCCGCGAATTCATCAATGATCACGAAGCGGCCGGCGCGCTGCACGAGCCGGAAGGCATCGGCATCCATGCGCTGAAGCTCGCGTTCGGCTACCTGCGCCTCGCGCGCGAAGCCGGTGCGAAGGTGCATACGAGCAGCCCGGTGCTCGGCTTCGAGACGATCGACGGCGTGCACCACCTGCGCACGCCCGGCGGCGTCGTGCGGGCCCGTGCGGTGGGCATCGCGACCGGCGCGTACACCGCGCAGACGCTGCATCCGTCGCTGCGCAGCAAGGTGATGCCGATCCTGTCGAACTCGATGGTCACGCGCCCGCTCACCGACGCGGAGATCGATTCGTGCAACTTCCGCACGACACAGGTGCTGACCGATACGCGCACGCTGCGCTTCTACTACCGTTTCCTGCCCGATCGCCGTCTGCAGATCGGCAGCCGCAGCGCGATCACCGGTGACGATGCGCCGAACCCGCGTCACTTCGAATTGCTGAAGGAAGGGATGGCGCGCAAGTTTCCCGCGCTGCGCGGCGTGGAGATCGACTATTCATGGTGGGGCTGGGTCGACGTGAGTCACGACATGATGCCGCGCGTGTGCCAGCCCGACCCGCGGCAGTCGGTGTACTACGCACTCGGTTACGGCGGCAACGGCGTGTCGTATTCGCAGCAGGCCGGCCGCCGTCTGGCCGAGCAGATCGCGGGGAAGGGCGCACGCCAGACGCTGCCGATCTTCACGTCGCCGCTGCCAGGCCATCCGTTCGCGCCGTTCCGGCGCCTCGGGCAACGGATGCTCTACCTGTCTTACTTCAGGAACGACGAAAAGCCCTGAACGTAGTGCATATCGCCCGGCGTGACGTAACGCGCGCCGGGCTGTCGAACACAATAAAAGCAACAGAAATCCGTGCGGCCGGGGCTGCAGGCGCCCCTGCACGCGCCGTCGCCGGCGGCGCCCGCGCTCACCCGATGGTGGCGTGCGGGCGGCGTCCGGACAACTGGATATGGAGAAGACATGCAACCCTCGAATCAGAGTGACCTGAAGTGTGGCCTCAAGCAGCGCCACATGACGATGATCGCGCTTGGCGGCGTGATCGGTGCCGGGCTGTTCGTCGGCAGCGGCGTGGTGATTCAGCAGACCGGGCCGGCCGCGATCCTGTCGTTCCTGATCACGGGCGGGCTCGTCGTGCTCGTGATGCGGATGCTCGGCGAGATGGCATGCGCGATGCCGGCCGTCGGTTCGTTCTACGAATACGCGCGGCTCGCCTTCGGCAACTGGCGCGGGCCCGGCAAGATGGCGGGCTTCCTGACCGGCTGGATGTACTGGTATTTCTGGGTGATCGTCGTCGCGCTCGAAGCGGTGGCGGGCGCCAAGCTGATCCAGTTCTGGCTGCCGGATACACCCGCGTGGATCATCAGCCTCGCGCTGCTGGTCGTGCTGACGCTCACGAACCTGATCTCGGTCGGCAGCTACGGCGAGTTCGAGTTCTGGTTCTCGTCGATCAAGGTCGGCGCGATCATCGTGTTCCTGTTCCTCGGCGGCCTTTACGTGCTCGGCCTGTGGCCTGCGTCGATGCATACGACGTCGGTGCTGCCGACGTTGCTCGGCCACGGCGGCTTCATGCCGCTCGGCATCGGGCCGGTGATGAGCGGGGCGGTCGCGGCGACCGGCTTCTACTTCGGCGCTGAAATCGTCACGATCGCGGCGGCCGAGGCCAGGGAACCGGCGAAAGCGGTCGCGAAGGCCACCAATTCGGTGATCACGCGCGTGCTGGTGTTCTACGTCGGCTCGGTCGCGCTCGTCGTCGCGCTGGTGCCGTGGAACTCGCATCAGATGGCCACGCCGTACGTGAGCGCACTCGAAGTGATGGGCCTGCCGGCTGCCGCCAACGTGATGAACGCGATCGTGCTGACGGCGGTGCTGTCCGCGCTCAACTCGGGCCTCTATGCGGCGTCGCGGATGCTGTTCGCGCTGACCCGCCACGGCGACGCGCCGGCCGCGCTCGCGAAGGTCAACAAGCGCGGCGTGCCGGTGCGCGCGATCCTGCTCGGCACGGTGTTCGGCTACGTGTCGGTGGTGATGTCGTACGTGTCGCCCGATACCGTGTTCGCGTTCCTCGTCAATTCGTACGGCACCGTCGCGCTGTTCGTGTACGTGCTGATCGCGTTCTCGCAACTGCGCCTGCGCAAGCGTCTCGACCCGGTGGCCGCCAGCAAGCTGCGCGTCAAGATGTGGGCGTATCCGTACCTCACCTGGGTCGCGATCATCGGCATGGTCGGCATTCTCGTCGCGATGGCGTTCATTCCGGACCAGCGCAAGCCGCTGTGGCTCGGTGTCGCCAGCCTCGGCGTGCTGGTCGTCGCCTACGGGCTCACGCGCCGCAGCCGCCGCGAGCATCTCGACGACAGCGAACTGCTCGCCTATCCGCCGCGTTGATGCGGGGTAATACGCGGTAACGCCTGACGCCGAAGGCCCGGCCCGCGTGCCGGGCCTTCATGCATGCGGCTTCCGGCGCGATCCGATGGTTGATCGGCGCAACTATCGGGCCGACCGATAGCACCGATCAGAGGATGCGACTTTATGTCGGCCGCGTGCCGGCATAGCATGGATGAACCGATTCACGGGTGCGCCCCGCCGGGCGCACCCTCATCCGCGAATCCGCGAACGAGGACAAACGATGGAACATCGGGCACGCGAGCGGGACGAGCAGGCCGAGATCAAGACGACGACGTGCTACATGTGCGCGTGCCGCTGCGGCATCCGCGTGCACCTGCGCGACGGCGAGGTGCGCTATATCGACGGCAATCCCGCGCATCCGCTGAACCAGGGCGTCATCTGCGCGAAAGGTTCGTCGGGAATCATGAAGCAGTATTCACCCGCGCGGCTCACGCAGCCGCTGATGCGCAAGCCGGGCGCCGAGCGCGGCGACGCGCAGTTCGAGCCGGTGTCGTGGGACGTCGCGTTCGACGTGCTCGAAAAGCGTCTCGCGCACCTGCGCGCCACCGATCCGAAGCGCTTCGCGCTGTTCACCGGCCGCGACCAGATGCAGGCGCTCACCGGCCTGTTTGCAAAACAGTTCGGTACGCCGAACTATGCGGCGCATGGCGGGTTCTGCTCGGCGAACATGGCGGCCGGGATGATCTACACGATCGGCGGCTCGTTCTGGGAATTCGGCGGCCCCGATCTCGACAACGCGAAGCTGTTCTTCATGATCGGCACCGCGGAGGACCACCATTCGAATCCGCTGAAGATCGCACTCGGCAAGTTCAAGCGCGCAGGCGGCCGCTTCATCGCGATCAACCCGGTGCGCACCGGCTACGCGGCAATTGCCGACGAATGGATTCCGATTCGCCCCGGCACCGACGGCGCGTTGTTCATGGCGCTGATGCACGAGCTGATCGCGCGCGACGCGTTCGACCTCGAATTCGTGTCGCGCTTCACGAACGCGGCGGAGCTGGTCGACCAGCGCGACGGCGCCGACACGTTCGGGTTGTTCGTGCGCGACGCCGGCGCGCCGGAGGTCAACGCGCTGTATCCGCAGAACCGGATGTGGTGGGACACGAAGACGAACCGCGCGGTGCTGCATCACACGGAAGGCGCGGAGCCCGCGCTCGACGGCCGCTATACGCTCGACGACGGCACGCCCGTCGCGCCGTCGTTCACGCTGCTGCGCGAACAGGTGGCCGAATGCACGCCCGAATGGGCGGCCGACATCACCGGCATCGCGGCCGACACGATCCGCCGCCTGGCGCGCGAGATGGAGACGGTCGCGCGCGACCACGCGATCGCGCTGCCGGTGCGCTGGACCGACTCGTGGGGCAAGGAACACGAATCGGTGAAGGGCGTGCCGATCGCGTTTCATGCGATGCGCGGGCTCGCCGCGCATTCGAACGGATTCCAGACGATCCGCGCGCTCGCCGTGCTGATGTCGCTGCTCGGCACGATCGACCGGCCGGGCGGCTTCCGGCACAAGGCGCCGTATCCGCGCGCGGTGCCGCCGTCGGCGAAACCGCCGAACGACCCGGCGCAGATCAAGCCGAACACGCCGCTCGCCACCGGCCCGCTCGGCTGGCCCGCGGGCCCCGAGGATTTGTTCGTCCATCCGGACGGCACGCCCGCGCGGCTCGACAAGGCGTTCTCGTGGGAGTACCCGCTCGCGGTGCACGGGCTCATGCATTCGGTGATCACCAATGCGTGGCGTGGCGATCCCTATCCGATCGACACGCTGTTGATCTTCATGGCCAACATGGCGTGGAATTCGTCGATGAACACGACGGAAGTGCGCAAGATGCTGGTCGACAAGCGCGACGACGGCGAATACCGGATCCCGTTCCTCGTCGTGTGCGATGCGTTCGCGTCGGAGATGACGGCGTTCGCCGACCTGATCCTGCCCGACACGACCTACCTCGAACGGCACGACGTGATGTCGGTGCTCGACCGGCCGATCTCCGAATTCGACGGGCCGGTCGACTCGGTGCGGGTACCCGTCGCGCCGCCGACCGGCGAGTGCAAGCCATTCCAGGAAGTGCTGATCGAGCTTGCGAGCCGGCTGAAGTTTCCGGCCTTCACGACCGCGGACGGGCAGCGCAAGTACCGCGACTATCCGGATTTCGTCATCAACTTCCAGACCGCGCCCGATTCCGGCACCGGCTTCCTGATCGGCTGGCGCGGCAAGGATGGTGACAAGGCCGTCGTCGGCGAGCCGAACCCCGACCAGTGGAAACGCTATGCGGAGAACAACTGCGTGTATCACCACCGGCTGCCGGAGCCGCTGCAGTACATGCGCAACTGCAACGGCCCGTATATGCAGTGGGCGGTCGACAACGGGATGCGCAAGTTCGGCGTGCCGATCGTGATCCAGCTCTACTCGGACGTGATGCAGAAATTCCGGCTCGCCGCGCAGGGCCGCACGTCGGGCCGCCAGCCGCCCGACCATCTGCGTGAGCGTATCGCGCGCTATTTCGATCCGCTGCCGTTCTGGCATCGGTCGCTCGAAAGCGGGCTGACCGATGCGGGCCGCTATCCGCTCGCGGCGATCACGCAGCGGCCGATGGCGATGTATCACTCGTGGGATTCGCAGAACGCGTGGCTGCGGCAGATCCACGGCGAGAACCACCTGTTCGTGAACCCGGTCACGGCCGCCGCGCAGCAGATCGACGACGGCGCGTGGATCTACGTCGAATCGCCATGGGGCAAGGTGCGTTGCCGCGCGCGCTACAGCGAGGCGGTCGAGCCCGGCACCGTGTGGACCTGGAACGCGATCGGCAAGGCGGCCGGCGCGTGGAACCTCGGGCCGCAAGCGGGCGAGTCGCAGCGCGGCTTCCTGTTGAACCACGTGATCACCGACGAGCTGCCGGATGCGGCGCGCGGCGGCGCGCGGATGTCGAACTCCGATCCGATCACGGGGCAGGCCGGCTGGTACGACGTGCAGGTGCGGATCTATCCGGCCGAAGCCGATGCGGCGACGACCTTGCCGCAGTTCGCGCCGATGCCGGCGCTGCCGGGCACGCCGCGCGTGCTGCAGCGCGTGCAGGCGTATTTCGCGGGAACCGGCGCGTTCGCCGCGCGGCTGCGGCGCGCGACATCGGCCGGCCCGAAGTCTGAAGATCGCTGATCGAAGGAGCACCACCATGACCCAGATGGCCCTCGTCATCGACCTGAACGTGTGCGTCGGCTGCCATGCCTGCGTGACGAGCTGCAAGGAATGGAACACGTCGGGCGAAGCCGGCAGTCTCGCGGATATGCGCCCGTACGACGACGATCCGTCCGGCACGTTCTTCAATCGCGTGCAGACCTACGAAGCGGGCGTGTTCCCGATGACCGACACGATCCATTTCCCGAAGTCGTGCCTGCACTGCGAGGATCCGCCGTGCGTGCCCGTCTGTCCGACCGGCGCGAGCTACAAGCGCAAGTCGGACGGGATCGTGCTGGTCGACTACGACAAGTGCATCGGCTGCAAGTACTGCGCGTGGGCGTGCCCGTACGGCGCCCGCGAGCTCGACGAAGGCCGCAAGGAGATGACGAAGTGCACGCTGTGCGCGGACCGCATCGACAACCCGGCGCTGCCCGAACGCGACCGCAAGCCGGCCTGTGTGCTCGCGTGCCCGACGTCGGCGCGGCTGTTCGGCGACGTGCATGATCCGGAGTCGGAGGTGTCGCGCGCGATCCGCGAACGCGGCGGCTATCAGCTGATGCCCGAATGGGACACGCGGCCGTCGAACCATTACCTGCCGCGCGTGAAGACCGAATCATCGTGCGGGTGCGGGAGTAGCGGCGGATGCGGCAGCACGTCGAACGGCCGCGACGAGGACGCGTCGTTCGAAGCTCGCGCGGCCCGTGGCGACATCGATCTCGTGTCGCTTGCGACGCAGCGCTGAGCGCGCAGCCCCTTACTCATACGAAAAAACGGAGTCCCCATGCGCCCAGCCTTTTCGGTCGTTTTTCTCACCACCCTGTGCGGCGCGGCACAGGGTCTGTTGCTGACGCTCGTGATCGTCGAGGCAATTGCGCGCGCGGCAGGTGTCGATATTGCTGCGTCGTTCTACGTGACGGGTGCCGCGCTGTCGGTCGCGCTCGGCGCACTCGGCCTGCTGGCGTCGTTCTTCCATCTCGGCCATCCCGAACGCGCCTGGCGTGCGATCGCGATGTGGCGCACGTCGTGGCTATCACGCGAATGCATCGCGCTGCCGGTGTTTCTCGCGTGCGCGTTCGCGTATGGCGCGGCGCACCTGTTTGGCTGGCCCGGCACGTTGCTGATCGGCGCGGCTGGCGCGCTTGCAAGCGTCGCGCTGTTCGTGTGCACCGCGATGATCTACGCGTGCCTGCGCTTCCTGCAGGAATGGGCAAGCCCGCTGACGCTCGTGAACTTCGTGCTGCTCGGCTGCGCGTCGGGCTGCACGCTGGCGACGGCGTGCGCCGCGTGGCTCGCGCCGGCGCTGGTCGGCCGGCTCGCGGTGGCCGCCTGCGTGCTGACGCTCGCGGGCGGCGTGGCGCGTCTCGCGTCGCTCGCACGCAATGCGCGGCTGCGGCCGAAGTCGACCGTGCAGAGCGCGACCGGGATCCGCAGCGAGAAAGTCGAACAGAAGTCGCGCGGCTTCACGGCCAGCGCGTTCAATACGCGGGAGTTCTTTCACGGGCAGGGCAACGGCACGCTGCGTGCGGTGAAAGCCGGGTTCCTGATCGGCGCATTTGCGGTGCCGTTCGTGCTGACCGGCGCGGGCGCGCTCGCGCCGACGTCGGTCGCGGCCGCCGTCGCGCTCGGCGCGGCGTTCGTGATCCAGTACGCGGGGCTGGTCGCGGAACGCTGGTTCTTCTTCGCGGATGCGCGGCATCCGCAGAACATCTACTACCAGCGCGCGTCGTGACGTTGCGTGTGTGCCGCCACGCCGTGCGGGAACTAGAACGTTTCCGCGAGCGCGCGCGCCGCTTCCTGCAAACGCGGCACATGGTCGAGCAGCCGCGACAGCGGTGCGCGCGACACGGGCGCATGCACGGCGACCGCGGCGATGCACGCACCGTCGTCGCCGACGATCGGTGCCGCGATGCACACGATGCCCGCGACGTATTCCTCGTTGTCGATCGCGACGCCCTTGTGCGCGGTGCGGTCGAGTTCGGCTTCGAGCAGCTCGGGGTCCGAGATCGTGTTCGGCGTGTAGCGCGGCAGCGCCAGTGCGCGTACCAGCGCGGTGCGTTCGTCGCGCGGCAGCAGCGCGAGCAGCAGCTTGCCGCTGGCGCTGCAATGCGCGGGCACGCGCGAGCCGGGCTTCAGGTCGAGCCGCAGCGGCCAGTCGGCTTCGACGCGGTCGAGATAGACGACTTCCGTGTCGTGCAGCGCGGTGAGGTTGCAGGTTTCGCCGAGATCGGCGACGAGCCGTTCGAGGATCGCGTGGCGCAGCCGGCGCGCGCCCGCATGCAGCATCACGCCGGTGCCGAGCCGCGCGAGGCGCGGGCCGATCGCATACGCGTTCTTGCGGCCCGGTTCGCGGATCACGAGGCCGCCGGCCTCGAGCGACGCGAGCATCCGGTGCAGCGACGCCTTCGGGATATCGACTTCACGCACGAGATCGGCGAGCGACACGGCATCGCCGGCCTGGACGAGATGTTCGAGCAGCGCGAAGGCGCGCAGCGTGGGCGTATCCGCGGGCAGCATGGCAGGCGTTCCGGAAACTGGATTGCGGCCATTGTACCGAACGGCCTGGAAGGTCGGCCGCCGTGGGGCAGTGGGCGCGGCAACCCGGCACGCATTTTCAGTGATGGAACGAATCGTTCCGTCAACACGACCGGCGCGGGCGCGACGATCGACGCCCGCGCGGCCAGCAACGACAGCAACGACAGGAGCGCAACGCAATGGATGGGGTGGCGAACAAGCCGGATTGCATGGTGTCGGTCCGTGAACGGTTCGGGTTCGATTCGGACCTGATGGTGCCCGCGTTCAGCACGCGCGACGACCACGTACCCGATATCGACGACGCATACCGGTTCAATCCGGACGTCACGCTTGCGATCCTCGCGGGCTTCGCACGCAACCGCCGCGTGCTCGTGCAGGGGATGCACGGCACCGGCAAGTCGACACATATCGAACAGGTCGCGGCACGGCTGAACTGGCCGTGCGTGCGTATCAATCTCGACGGCCACATCAGCCGGCTCGACCTCGTCGGCAAGGATGCGATCGTCGTGCGCGACGACGTGCAGGTAACCGAATTCCAGGAAGGAATCGTGCCGTGGGCGCTGCAGCGTCCGGTCGCGCTGATTTTCGATGAATACGATGCGGGGCGGCCCGACGTGATGTTCGTGATCCAGCGGATTCTGGAGCGCGACGGCAAGTTCACGCTGCTCGACCAGAACCGCGTGATTCACCCGCATCCGTCGTTCCGGCTGTTCGCGACCGCGAACACGGTCGGGCTCGGCAACCTGAACGGGCTCTACCACGGCACACAGATGCTCAACCACGCGCAGATGGACCGCTGGAACGTGGTCGCGACGCTCGACTACCTGCCGCGCGACGAGGAGATCGGCATCGTGCGCGCACGCGTGCCGGAACTCGCGGACGAAGCCGGCCGCCCGCTGCTCGAATCGATGGTGAGCCTCGCGGAGCTGACGCGCAACGGCTTCGCGACCGGCGATCTGTCGACGCTGATGTCGCCGCGCACGGTGATCAACTGGGCCGAGAACTGCCAGATCTTCCGCGATCCGGCGCTCGCGTTCCGGCTCACGTTCCTGAACAAGTGCGACGACGCGGAGCGGCCGGTCGTCGCCGAGTATTACCAGCGCTGTTTCGGCGAGGAGCTGGCGGTTGCGTCGCGTGTCGGCGGCGAGCCGGGAGCGGGGCGGTGAGCGCCGATCGCGACGCCGCGCGCCGCGCATCGGCGCGCGAAGCGCTGGGCGCGTCGACGGTGCGTGCGCTGACGCGTGACGCGGCGCTGCATTACCGCGCGGGCCGCGTGTGCCGCGACCTGCGGCCGTTGCCGATCCATGCGCCGCACCTGCGAGCGCAGGCCGCCGACGACGATCTCGCGTCGTGGCGCGGCGCCGCCGATGGTGCCGCACTCCGCGTCCTGCATTCGGATGCGGACCTGCATCGCGCGTTGTCCGGCGACGATCCGGTCGAACGCGTGCTGTTTGAAATGCTCGAGCAACTGCGCTGTGAGTCGCTGGCGGCGCCCGCCATGCGCGGTGTCGTGCAGAACCTGCGCCATCGTTTCGAGACCTGGTCGCGCGCATTTCACCGGTCGGGGCAGGCCGATACGCATGTCGGGATTCTCGTGTACACGGTCGCGCAGATCGCATGGTCGCGGCTGACGGGCTGGCCCGTGCTCGAAGAGACGGAAGACCTGATCGAAGCGTCGCGTGCGGCGATCGTGCCCGAGATCGGCGTGCAGCTCGCGGGGCTCAAGCGGTGCCGGCACGATCAGCGCGCATTCGCGGAACATGCGCTGACGCTTGCGAAGCGCATCGCGGCGATGATCCGCGACGCGCGTGCGGCCGTCGTCGAAACGGCGGCCGAAGACGCGCGCGAGCAGGACGATGCACTGACGAATTTCTCGCTGTGGGTCGATTTCGACGAGACTGGCATCGATATGCCGGCTCTCGTGGAGACGGGCGACAGCGTCGTGCTGCAAGGTGGCGACGCTGTCTACCGTGCGTACACGACGCGTTACGACCGCGAACTCCGGCCGGCCGCGCAGATCCGTGCGGCGCTGCTGCGCGAGTATCGCGACCGGCTCGACGGCCAGGTCGCCGCGCAGCGGATCAACGTCACGCGGCTCGCACGTGTGTTGCGTGCGGCGCTCGTCGTGCCGCAGGCCGACGGCTGGTCGTTCGGCGAGGAGCATGGCCGGCTCGACGGCCGCCGCCTCGCGCAACTCGTCAGCTCGCCGGCCGAACGGCGATTGTTCCGGCTCGAACGCGTGCGGCCGCATGCCGACTGCGCGCTCGCGTTCCTGATCGACTGCTCGGGGTCGATGAAGACGTGGATCGACGGCGTCGCGCTGATGGTCGACACGCTGGCCCGCGCGGGCGATGCCGCCGGTCTCGCAACCGAAGTGCTGGGCTTTACGACGCTCGCCTGGAACGGCGGCCGCGCACGGCAGGACTGGCTCGCGCGCGGCAAGCCGCGCCATCCGGGCCGGCTCAACGAAACCGGTCACCTGGTGTTCAAGGACGCGGATACCCGCTGGCGACATGCGCGCACGGGCATTGCCGCGCTGTTCAAGGCGGACCTGTTCCGTGAGGGTGTGGACGGCGAAGCGGTCGAATGGGCGTGCGCGCGTCTCGCGGCGCGGCCGGAGGCGCGCAAGATCCTCGTCGTGATCTCGGACGGCAGCCCGATGGATGGCGCGACGGCGCTCGCGAACGATCCGTTCTACCTCGACAACCATCTGAAGCAGGTGGTTGCGCGCCAGGAGTCGGCCGGCCGCGTCGAAGTGCTCGGGCTCGGCGTCGGGCTCGATCTCGGTCCGTACTACCGGCACCGGCTCGCGATCGATCTCGCGTCAGCGCCGGACATGAAGCGGCTCGTCGAAATCGCCGGATGGATCGGCGCGCGGCGATGACGCGGGTGACTGCATTCGACACGGACGCGGACGCGGCAACTGTGTACGCATCGAGTCCGAATCGATCGCCGGGAACAGGGCGGTTCGACGCGCCGCGCGCCGCGCGACATCAAGCGCGATGCAGCAGCGGCGGCAGCGACGTCGCGATCAGCCCGATGCCGATCGCCATCAGCACGCCGAATGCAAGCCGGCGCAGCGCGACCGGCGACAGCGGCGGCGGGTAGTGGCGCGCGGCGACCGTCGTCAGCATCACGACCGGCGTCGCGATCGCGGCCAGCAGCCAGATGTCGCGATCGAGCTGGCCTTCGCATGCGCTGTACAGCACGCGCGTGGCCGAGGTCGTCGTGAACAGCACGATCAGCGCGCAGCGGATCTGCACGAGCGTCAGCGGCTGCCGGTAGAACTGGAAGATCAGCGGCGGACCCGACACGCCGAACATTCCGCTCAGCAACCCGCCGAACAGGCCGCTGACGAAGAAGCTGCGGTTGTCCGAGCGCTCGGTGAGCGGCGTCGGGCGCAGCGCCGCACTCAGTCCGCCGTACAGCACGACCGCGCCGAGGATCAGTTGCAGCAGGTCGGCCGCCGATCGGCTCAGGCATTCGAGCAGCAGCACGCCCGCGACGACGGACGGCAGGATGCCGAGCGTCGCCGCGCCGACCGCGCGCCAGTCGATGTGATGCAGCCGGCCGGGCAACGCGGTCGCGCCGTTCGCGAGCGACACGACGCTCATCAGCGTCGCGACGGTCGCAAGCGGCGCGAGCCCGAAGCCGCTCGTCGCGCCCATCACGATCATCCCGAGCCCGAAGCCGGTGACGGTCTGGAAATAGCTGCCGGCGCCGATCACCGCGATCAGGATCGCCAGTTTGTCGGCTGTCATGCGTGCGCAGCCTCGCCGGTTGCGGCGCGTTGCGCGGCCGCCTGCGCCTGCACGGTGGTCGCCGCGATCACGTGATACACGTCGTCGGCGCTGCAGCCGCGCGACAGGTCGTTCGCGGGGCGGCGCAGCCCCTGCAGCAGCGGGCCGACGGCCTTCGCGCGGCCGATCCGCTCGGCGAGCTTGTAGCCGATGTTGCCGGCTTCGAGGCTCGGGAACACGAGCACGTTCGCGTGGCCGCCCACCTGCGAATGCGCGATCTTGCGCTCGGCGATTTCCGCGACGATCGCCGCGTCGAGCTGCACGTCGCCGTCGATCGCGAGGGTGGGGCGCAGTGCGCGCACGTGCGCGGTCGCGGCCGTCACCTTGTCGACCGCCGCGTGATGCGCGCTGCCGCTCGTCGAGAACGACAGCATCGCCACGCGCGGCGCCTCGCCGAGCAGTGCGTGCGCGCTGTCGGCGGCAGCCATCGCGATTTCGGCGAGCTGATCGGCGTCCGGATCGACGACCAGCGCGCAGTCGGAGAAGATCAGCCCGCCCTTGATCGTGTGAAACGGCTCGCACAGCATCATCAGGAAAAAGCTCGACACGATCCGGAACGCGGGATCGACGCCGATCAGCTGGATTGCCGCGCGCACGACGTCGGCCGTCGCATGCACGGCGCCCGCGACCGAGCCGTCCGCATCGCCGAGCCGTACCATCAGGTTCGCGTGGCAGAGCGGGTCGAGCACCGCGTCGCGCGCGGCGTCGGCCGTCATGCCCTTGCTCTTGCGCAGCGCGTGCAGCGTGTCGGCATAGGCATCGCGTTGCGTGGCGGTGGCCGGATCGACGAGCGTCATGCCGTCGAGATCGATCGCGTCGCGCGCGGCCGCCGCGTGGATCGCCGCACGGTTGCCGACGAGCACGATGCGGGCGATGCCGTCGCGTGTCGCGCGTGCGGCGGCCTGCAGCACGCGCGGATCGTCGGCTTCGCACAGCGCGATGCGCATCGGCTGGCGGCGCGCGGCGTCGAGAATGCGGTCGAGGGCTTTCATCGTTTGCTCGGATAAGGAAGAAAAACGGCCGGATGCGGCGGCCCGCACGGGGCACGGCGTCCGGCCGGAGGGCCGGCCGCGCGAGAGGGGCGCGCGACCGGCAACGGGGTGCGTCGGCGACGCGGCGTTACACGTAGTCCTTGTACTTGTCGAGCATGCGCACCGGCTTCGACAGCGCATCGCGACGGAACGGATCGCCGAGTTCGCGCGTGCACATGATCTCGATGATCGTCGTCTTGCCTTCGTTCATCTGCATGTCGATGGCACGCTTGAGCGCCGGGCCCACATCCTCGAGGCGGTCGACCGTGATCCCTTCGGCGCCCATCGCACGCGCGATCGCCGCGAAGCTCTGGTTGTCGAGTTCACCGGCGACGAAGCGGCGGTTGTAGAAGTCGACCTGGTTCTTCTTCTCCGCGCCCCACTGGCGGTTGTGGAACACGACGGCCGTCACCGGGATGTTGTGGCGCACGCAAGTCATCGTTTCCATCAGGCTCATGCCCCATGCGCCGTCGCCCGCATACGACACGGCCGGGCGGTGCGGCGCGGCGACCTTCGCGCCGATGATCGTCGGGAACGCGTAGCCGCAGTTGCCCCAGCTCATCGCCGCGAAGAAGCTGCGCGGCTTGTTGAAGCGCAGGTAGCTGTTCGCGACCGAGTTGATGTTGCCGATGTCGGTCGACACCATCACGTCCTCGGGCATCGCCTTCTCGAGCTCGCGCAGCACCTGGCGCGGATGCAAGTACTGGCCGCCGCTGAACGGCTTCTCGTGCTTCTGCTCCTCGATCATGTCGAGGCTGTACGCGTCGCGCTCGTGCGTCCAGTCGTCGAGTTCCTTTTCCCATGCGGCCTTCTCGGTCGCGATCTGGTCGGCCCGATCGCCGCGCGAGCCGTCGCACGCGAGCGTGCGGCCTTCGAGGCGTTGCGTGAGCGCGACCGCCGCGGCCTTCGCGTCGCCGCAGATGCCGACCGAGATCTTCTTCACGAGGCCGAGCATCTTGTGATCGGCGTCGATCTGGATGATCTTCGCGTCCTTCGGCCAGTAGTCCATCCCGTGCTGCGGCAGCGTGCCGAACGGCCCGAGGCGCGAGCCGAGCGCGATCACGACGTCCGCGCGCGACAGCAGCTTCATCGCGGCCTTCGAGCCCTGGTAGCCGAGCGGGCCGCACCACAGCGGATGGTTCGCCGGGAACGAGTCGTTGTGCAGGTAGCTGTTGACGACCGGCGCGCCGAGCCGTTCGGCGAGCGCCTTGCATTCCTCGATCGCGTCGGCCATCACGACGCCGCCGCCCGAGATGATCACCGGGAACTTTGCCTGCGCGATCAGTGCGGCTGCGTCGTCGAGGCTCTGTTCGCCGCCGGCGCCGCGATCGAGCCGGCGCGGTTGCGGAATCTCGACCTTGACCTTGCCGTAGAAGTAGTCGCGCGGGATGTTCAGCTGGGTCGGGCCCATCTCGGCCTGCGCGCGGTCGAAGCAGCGCGCGGTGAATTCGGCCATCCGCGCCGGGTGCGTGACGTGGCCCTGGTATTTCGTGAACTCCTGGAACATCGGCAGCTGGTTTGCTTCCTGGAAACCGCCGAGGCCGATGCCCATCGTGCCGGCTTCCGGCGTGACGATCACGACCGGGCTATGGGCCCAGTACGCGGCCGCGATCGCCGTCACGCAGTTGCTGATGCCGGGGCCGTTCTGGCCGATCACGACGCCGTGGCGGCCCGACACGCGCGCATAGCCGTCGGCCATGTGGCCCGCGCCCTGTTCGTGCACGACCGGGATCAGCCGGATGCCGGCCGGCGCGAAGATGTCCATCGCATCCATGAACGCGGAGCCCATGATGCCGAACATGTCGGTCACGCCGTTGGCCGCGAGGGTCTCGACGAAGGCTTCGGACGGCGTCATGTCCTGCGGACCGTTCGCCGATGCACGCAGGGAGGTGGATTGTTCGCTCATGGGTTGTCTCCGATTGTTCAATTAACGGAACGTCTTGTTCCAGATGCTATTTGCTGGGGAAGGCCGGTCAAGTCATTCCGCCCGCTGCCGGGGAATGTGGAATGAAATGAAATGATTCGTTTCAAAATGCGCTTGGAGCACGGTGGCCGGGGCGGTGCGCTCAGGCCGGCTGCTTCGGCCGTTCCTTGCGGAATGCCCGCTTGACGGCGATCAGCCCGTCGCGGAATTCGAACAGGTCGCAGCCTTCGGCCTCGATGCGCCAGCCTTCGGCGTGCGTGCCCGTGAACACCCACTCGGAGACGCCGCGCTCGCCGGCGATGGTGTGGCGACCGTGGCCCCAGTGGGCGTCGGGGAAGGTCTTGAACACGGCTTCGAACGCGGCGCGTACCGCGTCACGGCCGACGAAGCGCGTGCCGTGGATGTCGGGGCCGCCGGCCGCGTCGAACACGCAGTCCTCGGTCATGAAGCCCATCAACGCATTGGCGTCGTGCCGGTTGAAGGCGTCGGAAAAGGCCGCGAGCGTGGCGGCCGTGACGGGGGCGGTGAGCGTGTCTGCCATAACGTGTCTCCTGTCGAATGGTGGGCGGTGCGCAAGGCGCTGGCGCGCATGCGGCACGCGGTATCGACACGTTAGTGAGCGCTCGTTTTTGGCGGTAGCGCCAGTCGGGGGGATTCGCTTGGGCCAGCGGCGGCGCCTGACCGGCGCGCCTGTCTGCCGGCGCCCCGCGGGCTCACGACGGTGAGTGCCTTGACGCGCATCGATCGGAATCGTCGACGCGGCGCGATGGGCAAAAAGCGCTGCCGCAGGGGCATATCGCGAAACCGTTGCAGTGACGCGAGGACGTCTCGGCGACCGTGGGCCGCGCGGCAGCAGCGCCGGCCGGCGAGGGGATACATCGGAAGGCCCGATGCATCCCCGCCGGTCATGCGGACGTCAGGACGCCGTCATGCCGATGCCGAACACATGCATCTTGCCGGCGCTCACCTGGCGCGGCAGCACGATGCTCGTCACCACCTTGCCGGGCGGCACCGGAATCTTCTGCGCGAAGATATAGGTCTTGACGTTGTCCGGCTGGCCGCTGCCCGAATTGCGGTACGCCATCGTGACGGCGATCGCCGCGCTGGCGTGCGCGCTGCCGCCGTTCAGCGTCCAGTCGTCGAACGCCAACGTGACAGCCTGACTCGTGCCATCCGCGAAATTCAGCTGCGCCGTGCCGCTGCTCGGGCCATTGTTGGACGAGCCGAGCACCACCACGCCGGTGCCGGCCGATCCCGGCGGCAGCATCACGGTCTGGCCGACGGTCACGGTGTTGTCGAGCGAGAGCGGCCCGCCCGCTACCGCGACGCTGGCGCCGGCCACCGCGAACGGCTTGCCGGGCTGCACGCCCGCCGCTGCCAGCGCATTCAGCGAGTAGCTGAACAGGCTGCCGTCGAAGTCCGCGCCCTGGCCGTCGGCATTGGTCGCGCCGTCCGCGCTGAAGCCGCGATTGTTGTAGCTGTCGACCGCGTTGATCGCCACCGGTACGCCGAACGACGGCGGCTGCTTCCGGCTGCCCCATTGCGACGGCGCGCTGCCCATCGCGAAGTGCAGCGTCGCGCCGTTCGCGATGTCGTCGTAGGCGACCCACGGCACATCGTGGGCGTGACCGTTGATCGACAGCGACTGCACATAGCCGGACGCGGGCGCGCCTTCGGCACGAATCCGCCACGTGCGGCCGTTGCCGAGCCGGACGTCGATCTGCGGGAACTGCGGACTGCCGATCGCCAGGCCCGCGACGCCGGGGATCTGCGGATACAGGCCCAGCGCACCCCACACATACCAGCCCGACACGGCGCCGAGGTCGTCGTTGCCCGGCAAGCCGTCGGGGCCGGTGCCGAACGCGCTGGCGAGGATCTGCTGCACCACGCGCTGCGTGCCC
Source organism: Burkholderia sp. Ap-955 (assembly GCF_011753045.1). NCBI lineage: Bacteria > Pseudomonadati > Pseudomonadota > Betaproteobacteria > Burkholderiales > Burkholderiaceae > Burkholderia > Burkholderia sp. Ap-955. The sequence goes on along the minus strand of NZ_VWWH01000038.1, from coordinate 29,772 downwards.
GACGGCTGCCCGGCCCAGTTGTAGAGCCAGGGCACCTCGAAGGTCGGCTCGTTGCCCATGTAGAAGTTGGGCAGGCTCAGGCCCGCATTGAGCACCGTGAAGAACTGGTCGAGCCGCGACGTCACCGCCGCATTGCCGCCCAGCTGCGCGAACAGGCCGGCGCCGTTGTACGGCACCATCCACGTGTACTGTTCGGCATTGCCTTCCACGTAGTTGTCGCCGCTGCTCGGCGTCTCGGGTATCCACGCGCCGTTCGACTGGCGCGCCGCGATCAGCGGCGGCGTCAGCGCGGTGTCGAGCAGGTTCTGCCAGTAGGCCGAGCGGCTCAGCAGCATGCGCTGCGTGGCGGCGTCGCCGAGTGCCCCGGCGAAGCGCGAGATCGCGAAATCGCTGCTCGTATATTCGAGCGTGGACGAAGCCTGCCCCCACTCGCCGTTGGTGATGTAGCCGGTCTGCAGGTAGCTCGCGCGACCGCCGTTGGTGGTCACGTTGTTGCAGGCCGTGCCGGGGATGTTCGCCATCTTCACCATGTGCTGCAGCGCGGATCGCGTATCGAAGCGCCGCGCGCCGAACGCATAGGCGTTCGAGACGATCAGCGAACCGGCGTCGCCCGGCATCACGCCGTCCTCGACGTTGTCGTTGACCCAGTGCGGAATCGCGCCGCATTGATCCGCGTCGTTGATCAGCGACTGGATCATGTCGCTCGTTTCGGACGGGTTGAGGATCGACTTCAGCTGGATCAGCGAGCGGTAGATGTCCCAGCCCGAGAACGACGAATACTGGGCCTGCTGGCCCTTGGCGACCTGATGCACGGTATTGTCGAAGCCGATGTACTGGCCGTTCACGTCACTGAAGATGCTGGGTGCCCACAGCGCGTGATACAGCGCCGTGTAGAACTTTTTCTTCGCGTCGAGCGTGCCGCCCGCCACGCGGATGCTATTGAGGCGGTCGTTCCAGATGCGGTCGGCCTGCGTGCGCACGCCCACGAAGTCCCAGCCGCGATTTTCCGCGTCGAGATTGGCTTTCGCGTTGGCGACGCTGACGTAGGAGATGCCGATCTTCATCCTGACCGTCTGGCCCGAGCGGAAACCCAGCTGGGCCACGCCGTGCGTAATCGACGCCGACGTGAAGGCCTGGTCGAAGGCGGCGTAGAAGTAGACGGGTACCGGCACCGAGTTGCCGCAGAAGCCGCCGCCCATCGTGCTGCCGGAAATGGCGCTGTCGGAAACCTGCGTGATGGCGCCAGTGGTCGAGGTCTTGGTGTTGGTGCGGGTCGCATCGAGTACCAGCAGCGCGGGTTTGCCGGCCGGGTAGGTGAACTGGCCGAAGCCGGTGCGCAGGGTGGCGGTCAGCTCGACCTTGATCTGCGAGTCGAGCAGTACGGAGTAGTAGCCGGGCCTGGCCGTTTCATTCGCATGACTGAAGGTCGGCGCGAGCTGCGTCGGGTCGGTGGTCGGCATGACCGGAAATTCGCCGTTGTTGCCGCTGCAGCCGGCGCCCGGCATGTGCGTCATGCTGAAGCCCTGGATCGAATGGATGTCGTAGTAGTAGCCGGCGGGCGAGTTCGGCTCCTGGCTGTTGTTCGGCGCGGGCGTGGTGTTGGTGTCGGGCGCCCACTGCACCATGCCCGACGGCAGGCCGGCGGCCGGTTCGACGCTGCCGGCCTGTCCCGCCGGCACCGGGTTCGGCGAATTGCTCGCGAGCGTGCCGATCAGCGGATCGACGTACTGTGTCAACGACAGGTTGCGGTTGTCATCGAGATTGGTCGTATCGGCCGCGGCGTCCGACGAGCGTGTAGCCAATATCGACGCCGCGGTTCCGTCGCTGCCGTCACCGCCTCCGCACCCGCTCAACGCGCACGCCGCGGCCAGGATTGCCGCGAGCGTCGTGAATCGAATCATGATCGCCCCCTCCGGTTATCCATGCACTTTTTCGTCGGCAGTCCAATCGATCGAACCGTCGGTTCGTCGTGGCGTGTTGCCGTCTTTCAGCGTCGTAACACTAGGATTTGGATGAATCCGTTGTCAATCGGATTTGGAGAGTTGTAATGTTTTTATTGGATTTACTAAACGAATCGAAACGAAAATAATCCAGGCGATCGTGTGTTGAAGCCGCACTGTAGCGGTGTGCAAGCGTGAGCGATGCACGCGGTGTCCGATGAACCAGCGGAATATGGCCTACCGGTCGAATCGATGCGTCTTGCGTTCACGTCTGCGGTTCATCGATACTCGACGAGGCGGTCGGCAAGCGTGCGGCCGTGAGTCACGTTGCAGGATGACTCACGGCCGATCATTGAAACGGGTTTCGCGAGCTGCCGCACACGCAACGTTCGTGCTTCCGGGTGACTGCGCCGCGCCGGCGCACGACGCCTTTTCGCGTGCGGTCAGGCCACCGGACGTTGCGTAAGCACGCATTGCGCGAGCGCTCGCACACCCGGCTCGATCCGCTCGAGCGGGATCGCGGAAAACCCCATCCGGAAGCAGCGCCGCGCATCGCCTTCATCGTTCATGAAGAACACGCTGCCCGGCTCGATCAGGATGCCGGCTTCCTGTGCATCGGCGGCGAGGCGCGTCGCATCGAGCCACGGCGGCCCCTCGACCCAGCACGATGCGCCGCCCGTCACCGGCACGTACCGCGCTTCCGGCAAGTGCGCATCGAGCGCGGCCATCAGCGCCTGCGAGCGCTCGCTGTACGCATGCGCGAGCCGGCGCAGCAGCGCGTCGTGATGGCCGAGCGCGAGAAAGGTCGCGAACGCGCGCTGGATATACGCGACCGGGTGGCGCACCATCAGCCGCCGCAGCGCACGCAGTTCGCGGATCAGCTCGCGCGGCCCGACCACGTAGCCGAGCCGCAGCCCCGGCGCGAACGTCTTCGACAGGCTGCCGACGTAGATCACGCGGTCGGCCGTATCGAGGCTCTTCAGCGCCGGATGCGGCGTGCCGGAGAACGTGTTCTCGCTCTCGTAGTCGTCCTCGATGATCACGAAGTCATGCTGCTGCGCGCAATCGAGCAGCGCGCGGCGGCGTTCGACCGGCATCGTCGCGGTGGTCGGGCACTGGTGGCTCGGCGTCACGTACACGTAGTCGCAGCGCGAGAGCGTCGCGCCGAGCGCGCCGGGTGCGATCCCGTGGCCGTCGACGGGCAGCGGTAGCAGCCGTGCGTTGCGGTTCTCGAAGATGTTGCGCGCGTCCGGATAGCCGGGGTTCTCGAAGCCGACCGTCGTGTGCTTGCCGCACAGCAGGTCCGCGATCAGGTACAGCGCCTGCTGGCAGCCGTTCGTGACGACGATCTCGTCGGGCATTGCGAACACGCCGCGCCGCGGCAGCACGCGCGTGCGGATCTGCTGGATCAGCGATTCGTCGTCACGTTCGATCAGGTCGGGCGCCCAGTTGCGGATCTCCATCACCGACAGCGCCTTCAGGCAGCATTCGCGCCAGTCGTTGGTCGGAAACAGCGACTGGTCGAATTGCCCGTAGATGAACGGATATTCGTAATGCTGCCAGTTCGCGGGCTTCACGATGTTGCGCTGCCTCGACGGCGGATGCGCGATGCGCTTGTCCCATGCGGGACGGCCCGGCGTGTCGTCGCTGCCGCCGGGCTGCACGGCGGGCTTGGCGGCCGCGAAGCCGGGCAGACCCTCGAGCATCTTCGGGTTCACGAAGTGCCCGCTGCGTTCGCGCGAGATCAGGTAGCCCTCTTCGACGAGCATCTGGTACGCGAGCACGACGGTGTTGCGCGCGACGCCGAGCTGGTCGGCGAGCTCGCGGCTCGACGGCAGCGCGGCATCGGGCGCGAGCTGGCCGTCGAGGATCGCGGCCACGAGCATCCGCCGGATCTGGTCCTGCAGGCTCGACGCCGACGACCGCCGGAACTGCTGGGCCCATAAGGCGGTCGGGGTACGACTCGGCATGCTTCCTCCTGTGATCGGTACGGGAAACGCGAGGCGGTGCGCGTGGTGCGCGCGGCCCGCGAGGGGCGCGGTGTCGCGAGAATACGCGCGTCGCGCCGTGGATGTGGACTCAATGAAAGGTGCCGTCTGGCACTACTGCGTGCCGATGTGGCAAGACGATACTCAAACCGTCGCCCCTGGACGATCCGGATTAGTCCCCGGTTCGCGGGCGCAGGGAGGCGTGCGCGCATCGCGTTCGCCTGCAGCGTGATGCCAAGGAGAGGGACGCCATGCACGTCGTCGTATTCAGGGATCGCTGCGAGCGCGTGATCCGCATCGTGTTCGACGATGCACGTGCGACGGCGGTCGCGTATCGCGACGACGAGGCGATCGGCGAACTCGGCATCGACGACGGTGGCAGCGCCATGCGATCACCGTCGCTCACGCGGCTGTACGTCGAACCCGCGTATCGGCGCAGCGGCATCGCGCACACGCTGCTCGCTTGCGCGTCGCGCGAATTCGGGCGGCCGATCCGCATCGATGCTCGCGCGCGGGAATGGCCCGATACGCCGGCCTGGGCGACGCTGTGCCGCTGCCTCGAATACGAAGGGCTGGTGGTGGTGCGGTAACCGAAGCGTGACGACGATCACGCTGCACAAAGACGGAGACGACATGAGCACGGTCCTGAAGCCGATTCCCGCATCCGACGTGCGGCACGAGGCGTTGCGCATCGACGGGCAGCGCGTGTGGCGCGACGCCGTCATCGACGTGCGCAACCCGTACGATGGCGCACTGGTCGGCACCGTGCCGAAGGCGACGCTGGACGACGTGCGGCGTGCCTTCGCCGCCGCGCGCGCCTACCGGCCGACGCTCACGCGCTACGATCGCGCGGCGATCCTGCGCCGCGCAGCCGACATCGTGCGTTTGCGCACCGCCGAGATTGCAGCGCTGATCACGGCCGAGTCTGGTCTGTGCATCAAGGATTCGACATACGAAGCCGGCCGCGTGGCCGACGTGCTGACGTTCGGCGCCGGTGAAGTGCTGAAGGACGACGGGCAGATCTTCTCGTGCGACCTGACCCCGCACGGCAAGAAGCGCCGCGTGTACACGCAGCGCGATCCGCTGCTCGGCGTGATCTCGGCGATCACGCCGTTCAATCATCCGATGAACCAGGTCGCGCACAAGATCGTGCCGTCGGTGGCGACCAACAATCGGATCGTCGTGAAGCCGTCGGAGAAGGTGCCGCTGTCGTGCTACCTGTTCGCGGACATCCTGTATGAAGCCGGCCTGCCGCCGCAGATGCTGCAAGTGCTCACCGGCGACCCGAAGGAGATCGCCGACGAGCTGATCACGAACCCGGCGATCGACCTCATCACGTTCACGGGCGGCGTGTCGATCGGCAAGTCGATCGCGTCGCGGATGGGCTACCGGCGCGCGGTGCTCGAGCTCGGCGGCAACGATCCGATCATCGTGATGGAAGACGCCGACCTCGACGAAGCGAGCACGCTCGCGGTGTCGGGCTCCTACAAGAACTCGGGGCAGCGCTGCACGGCGATCAAGCGGATGCTCGTGCACGAGTCGGTGGCCGATCGCTTCACGGAGCTGGTGGTCGAGAAAACCAGGGCGTGGTCATACGGCAATCCGGCCGATCCGTCGGTCGACATGGGCACGGTGATCGACGAGGCCGCCGCGAAGTTCTGCGAACAGCAGGTGAACGACGCGATTGCACGCGGTGCGCGGCTGCTGGTCGGCAACGTCCGCAGCGGCGCGCTGTATTCGCCGACGGTGATCGATCGCGTGACGCCCGACATGCCGCTCGTGAAGTACGAAACCTTCGGCCCCGTGTCGCCGATCATGCGCTTCCGCGACATCGACGAAGCGATCCGGATGTCGAACAGCACCGACTATGCGCTATCGTCGTCGGTCTGCACGAACCGCTTCGACCACATCACGCGCTTCATCACCGAGCTGGAAGTCGGCAGCGTGAACGTGCGCGAGGTGCCGGGCTATCGGCTCGAAGTGACGCCGTTCGGCGGCGTGAAGGATTCGGGGCTGGGGTACAAGGAGGGCGTGCAGGAAGCGATGAAGAGCTTCACGAACGTGAAGACGTATTCGCTGCCATGGTGAGCGAGGCCGGGAGGGACATGCCACGCCCTCCCACCGTCAATAGCGTTACTGATAGAAGTTGAGCGTGACCATCGCCGAACGGCCCGGCGCCCACGTCGCGTAGATCGGATACGCGCTCGCGTAATACTTCTTGTCGAACAGGTTCTGCACGTTGAGCTGAACGTCCATTGTCTTGTTCACGCGCCACGTCGCGGCCGCGTCGAAACGCGCATAGCCGGGCGTCCACTTCTTCGTCGTCGCCGATACCGACGCATAGGTCTGGCTCATCACCGTTGCACCCGCGCCGAGCGTGAGCTTCGGCATCACGTCGTAGCTCGTCCACAGCGTGAAGTTGTGCTTCGGCACCATCACCATCGGCAGGCCCGATGCGCCCGGGCTGCCGGGGCCGGCATCGGTCGTGATCGCGTTCAGGTACGAGTAGCCGCCGAACACGTGCCACTTCGGCGTCAGGTTGCCCGCGAAGCCGAATTCGACGCCGCGCACGCGCTGCTTGCCCGCGTTGACCGTGTGACCGAGGCCGTCGCTCACGCGCGCGTTGGTCTTCTCGGTCTGGAACAGCGCCGACGTCAGCGACAGCTGGTCCTGCAGCACGTCCCATTTCGCGCCGATCTCGATGTTGCGCGAGCGCTCCGGCGCGAGATCCTGGTTCGTCGCGGTGATCTGGTCGGTGCCGCCGCCGAGGCCGCCGTTCGACCCTGGCGGGTTCGACGACGTGCCATACGACGCATACAGGCTCACGTTGGTCACCGGCTTGAACACGAGGCCGAACTGGTAGCTGAACAGGTTCGACGTGTTCGACAGGTCGGCCACGCCGGCCTGCTTGCCGGTCGTGTCGTAGCGGTCGAAGCGCAGCCCCGTGTTGAACTGCCAGCGCTCGGACAGCTTCACGGTATCGAAGATGTACGCGGAAACCGTGTCGGTGCGCGTGTTGGTCGTCGCGCCGGGGAAGCCCTTGTCGCCGTTCAGCACGATGCTGCCGGTCCACGGCATGTTCGGGTTCCAGCCGCCCGCGAGCGGCGTGCAGTTGCCGGCCACCGAGCACGGGCCGCCCGAGCGGATGTTGTTGCCGGCCGAATCCGACACGAGGTAGCCCTCGTAGCGCGCCTGTTCATGGCTGAATTCGACGCCGGCCGTCATCGTGTGGTTCATGCCGAACAGGCTCGCGCTGCCGGTTACTTCCGTCTGGTTCGAGAAGCCATTGAGCGCGTATTTGCCGCTCTTCGCCTGCAGGCTCAGCATGCTCGGGTTCGACGCGAGGATCTGCGGGTTCGTCGCGACGTAGTCGAGCGTCGAGCGGCCGAACATCGTCGTGTTCTTCAGCTTCCAGTCGTCGTTGAGCTTGTGCTCGACGCGCACCTGGGCGGTGTCGGTCTGTCCGTAGCGGTAGTCGCGCGTGTTCAACCCGAAGAACTGGCCGCGATCGGTCGGCACCGGCGTGCCGCCCGACGCGCGGAACGGCACGCTGAAGTCCGGCATGTCGTACGAGTTCATGTGGTAGTAGCTGACCGTGACCGTGGTCGGCGTGTTCAGCCCGAACACGATCGACGGCGCGACGCCCCAGCGCTTGTTGTACACGTCGTTGCGGCCGGCCTGGTTCGCGTCGTGCCCCATCACGTTCAGCCGCACGGCCGTCGTGTCGTTGATCTTGTGGTTCGCGTCGACCGTCGCGCGCTTGTAGCCGTCGGTGCCGAAGCCGATGCTGCTGTTGATGAAGTTGTCGTTCTTCGGCGTCTTCGTGACGATGTCGATGCTGCCGCCCACCGAGCCGCGGCCCGCGTAGACCGAATCGGGGCCCTTGATCACGCTGATCTGCTCGACCGCGAACGTTTCGCGGTTCTGCAGCCCCGAGTCGCGCATCCCGTCGACGAAGATCGAGTTGCGCGATTCGAAGCCGCGGATCACCGGGCGATCGGCCGACGGGTTCGCGGCCGCATCGCCGCCGAGGAACGTGATGCCCGGCACCGAGCGCAGCGCGTCCGCGAACGACGTGACGTTCTTTTCCTTGATGAGCTGCTCGGGGATCACCGTGATCGAGCGCGGCGTGTCGAGCAGCGGCGCGGTGAACTTGTACGACGGCGAACGCTTCACCTGCATGTCCGACGGCGCGGTCGACTGGACGTTGATCGTCGGCAGCGTCGCCTGCACGTCCGCGGACGGGGCCGGCTGGTCGGCGGCGGGCGCGGGAGCAGGGGCGGTTTCGGCGGAAGCGAGCAGCGGGGTCAGGAAAACGGAGCAGGTCAGCGCCGACACGAGGGCGCGAGGCCTCGTCTTGAACTGGGCGGGCATATCGAGAGGCAGCAGAAGATTCGGTGAGCGGGTGCGTTTTCTCGATGCCGGGCAGGAAGCACGGAACATCGGAAAACGTCAATGTAAATGCGTATGATTCGCGTTTGCGATCGCAATTGTACGGATTGGTACTGATTCTGTAAACGATCGAATGGTTTTTGTACTAATTTGGTCAGGCTTTCGTGGGGGGCGGATTGCCTTTGCGTGGCGTGCAACACCACTTTCCATCACCCGGCCGGTGCGCGGCGGCGACGACTCGATACACTGCCGTACCGGTTGGACGGGCCCCGGCAAGCAGGCCCCGAGCATGGAGACAACACAAGATGGACACCCAACGCGCAGCAGTCGTCACGTACCGAGGCGATGCGATCGAGAACACGCACGTCGCCCATGTGGCGGTGGTCGATGCACGCGGCAGGCTGCTGGCCCGGTTCGGCGATCCGTTCCGGATGACGCTTGCGCGCTCGGCGGCCAAGCCGGCGCAGGCGCTGTCGGTGATCGAGACGGGCGCGCCCGAGCGCTTCGGCTTCGACGATGCGGATATCGCGCTGATGTGCGCGTCGCACAGCAGCGAGGACCGGCACATCGAACGCACGCGCGCGATGCTCGCCAAGGTCGCCGCGCACGAATCCGACTTGCGTTGCGGCGGCCATCCGCCGTTGTCGGACGCGGTGTACCGCGCGTGGATCAAGCGCGACTACACGCCGACCGGCGTGTGTAGCAACTGTTCGGGCAAGCACGTGGGGATGCTGGCCGGCGCGCAGGCGATCGGCGCCGCGATCGCCGATTACCATCTGCCCGAGCATCCGATGCAGGTGCGCGTGAAGCACGTGGTGGCCGATGCGTGCGGGCTGCGCGACGACGAGGTCGAGTGGGGCATCGACGGGTGCAACCTGCCGACGCCGGCGTTTTCGCTGGACCGGCTCGCGCGGCTTTACGCGTCGCTGGCCGACGGGGCGGATACGGTGGAAGCGGGCGGAGGCGACATCACCGAGCGCGTCCGCGCGCTGGCGCGCATTCATCATGCGATGACCGCGTATCCGGAGCTGGTTGCCGGCGAAGGGCGCTATTGCACGGTGCTGATGAATGCGTTCGACGGGCAGGTGGTCGGCAAGCTCGGCGCCGATGCGTGCTACGGGATCGGCGTGCGTGCGTCGGCGCGCACGCGGGCGCTGGGCGCCGATGGCGCGCTCGGCATCTCGGTGAAGATCGAGGACGGCAATCTCGACGTGCTCTACATGGTCGTCAGCGAGCTGCTCGAGCGGCTGCAGATCGGCACGGCCGAGCAGCGTGCGCAACTGGCCGGCTTCCATCGGCCGCGGATGCTCAACACGCAGGGCGTCGAGATCGGGCACGCCACGTTCCCGTTCGAATTGCAGGCGGCCTGAACGGCCTGAACGACCTGAACGGCGTGAATGCACTGCTGCCGGTGGTCCGCGACGCGGGCCGCGCGCAGCGGCGCGACCGTGACCAAGGGCGCGTGCGCTACACGCTCGCGCCGCGAATCTTCGTCAGCTCCAGCGCCGACAGCTCGCCGATATGCGCGAGGTGTTCCGCGAGAAAGTCCTTCAGCACGCGCAGCTTTGCCGAGCTGCGCCGGTTCGCCAGATACGCGATGTAGATGTATTCGCCGGTCAGCCGGTTCTGCAGCCGGTAGCGCGGCAGCACGGCTTCGAGCCGGCCGCTCGCGAGCAGGTCGCGCACCAGCCAGATCTCGAACTCCGCGATGCCGAGCCCCGCGCAGGTCGCTTCGAGCAGCAGCTCCGAATGGTCGGTGACGAGGTTGCCGGCCGGCAGCACGCTGTGACGCGCGTCGCCGTTCACGAGATCCCAGCGCGGATCGCCTTCCGGATGCACGTAGCGCAGGCAGTTGTGTTGCTTGAGGTCGTCCGGCGTGGACGGGCGCCCGCAGCGGTCGAGATAGCCGGGCGTCGCGCACAGGATGCTGTCGTTGCGTGACAGGCGATGAACGACGAGGTTGTCCAGGTAGTTCTCGCCTTCGTGAATGTCGAGATCGAAGCCGCCGGCCACCAGGTCGTTGTGGTTGTCGGTGAGCCGCACGTCGAGCTGGATCGTCGGGTAGCGCGCGAGGAATGGTGCGACCAGCGGCGCGAGATGGCGGCGGCCGAATGCCACCGGCGCGGTGAGCTTCAGTGGGCCGCTCGGCTGCGCATTCAGCTCGGCGACGACGCGCAAGGTGTCGTCGAGATCGGCGATCAGCGTGACGGCGCGTTCCAGGTAGATATGGCCGGCTTCGGTGAGCGTCACGCTATGCGTGGAGCGGTGCAGCAGCGCGACGCCGAGCGCCTCCTCGATCGCCGTGACCTTGCGTGCGACGGTGGACGTCGACACGTGCATCTCCTTGGCGACCGCCGAAAAACTCCCCGTTTCGACCACTCTGACGAACGCGCGCATCGCACCCAGGTGATCGATGCCGGTTTCCCTCGCGCCTTTTTTCATTCGACTCTCATTGTTGCGTCCCACGCAAAACCGCTTTCGATAATACAGAAGTGAGCTTGTTTTTGCAAAGGCATAGAATGCGAACCCGTCGCGTCGGGAAGCGGCGAACGACGAGCGGCACGAGACACCCAGGAGGGGCACGATGACAGAAAACGGCTTCCGCGTCGAAGCGGATCTTTTAGGTAAGCGAAGCATTCCGAATGAGGCCTACTACGGCGTCCATACGCTGCGCGCGAAGGAGAATTTCGACATTTCGGGCCGCACCATCGCGTCGCTGCCGTACTTCGTGATGGCGCTCGCCGCGGTGAAGGAGGCGGCGGCCGACGCGAACTGCGAGCTCGGGCTGCTGCCGCGGCCGTACCGCGATGCGATCGCCGCCGCGTGCGTCGAGATCCGCGAAGGGCGCCTGCACGACCAGTTCGTCGTCGACATCATCCAGGGCGGGGCCGGCACGTCGACCAACATGAACGCGAACGAGGTGATCTGCAACCGCGCGCTCGAAATCATGGGCCACGCGCGCGGGCAGTACGAATACCTGCATCCGAACGAGCACGTGAACCTCGCGCAGAGCACCAACGACGTCTATCCGACCGCGATCCGCGTGGCGACCTGCTTCGCGGTCGAGCACCTGCTCGAAGCGATGGCACGCCTGCGCGATGCGTTCGCGGAGCGCGCCGACGCGTTCGCCGGTTTGCTGAAGCTCGGGCGCACGCAGCTGCAGGACGCGGTGCCGATGACGCTCGGCCAGGAGTTCTCCACCTACGCGGTGATGCTGACGGAAGACATTGCGCGCCTGCAGGAAGCCGGCTGGCTGATTCGCGAGATCAATCTCGGCGCGACCGCGATCGGCACGGGGATCACCGCGCATCCGCAGTACGCGGAGAAGGCACTGGCGGCGCTGCGGCGCATTACCGGGCTCGACCTGAGCACCGCGCCGAACCTGATCGAAGCGACGCAGGATTGCGGCGCGTTCGTGCAGGTGTCGGGTGTGCTCAAGCGGATCGCGGTGAAGCTGTCGAAGATCTGCAACGACTTGCGGTTGCTGTCGAGCGGCCCGCGCGCGGGGTTCGGCGAGATCAACCTGCCGCCCGTGCAGGCCGGCTCGTCGATCATGCCCGGCAAGGTGAATCCGGTGATCCCGGAAGTCGTCAACCAGGTCGCGTTCGAGGTGTTCGGCAACGACCTGACCGTGACCTTCGCGGCCGAGGCCGGGCAGCTTCAGTTGAACGCGTTCGAGCCGGTGATCGCCAGCGCGCTGTTCCGCAGCTTCAGCCACCTCACGGCCGCCTGCACGACGCTCGCGCAGCGTTGCGTGAGCGGGATCACTGCGAACCCCGAACGGCTGCGCGAAACGATGGAGCGCTCGGTCGCGCTCGCAACCGCGCTGAACCCGTACATCGGCTACAAGCGCGCGACCGCCGTGGCGGCCGAAGCGCACGCGACCGGCAAGTCGATCCGCGAGGTCGTGCTGGAGCGCGCGTGGATGACCGCTGCGCAGGTCGAGGAAGCGCTGCAGCCCGAAGCGCTGATCCGGCCGCGCGTGCTTTGACACCGGCCGCGCGGGCCGCTGGTGCGTGACGCCGGCGGCCTGCGTGCGGCTGCACCCTGAGCGTCCCCGTGCGGGGCGCGATACATCAAGAAACAACGGAGACTCACGATGACCCACAGTAGCGAGCGCCCGGCCGATCCGGCCGGCGGCGCGGATTCCCGACATGCCGACCCCGATGCGATGTTCGCGTCGCACGAAGCCGGCTATGCGAAGCAGTTGAAGCCGCGGCACGTGCAGATGATCGCGATGGGCGGCGCGATCGGCACCGGCCTCTTTCTCGGTGCGGGCGGGCGCCTGCAGCACGCGGGGCCGGCGCTCGCGCTCGTGTACCTCGTCTGCGGCGTGTTCGCGTTCCTGATCATGCGCGCGCTCGGCGAGCTCGTGATGCACCGGCCGACCAGCGGCAGCTTCGTGTCGTATGCACGGGAGTTCATGGGCGAACGCGCCTCGTTCGTCGCGGGCTGGATGTACTACCTGAACTGGGCGACCACCGGCATCGTCGACATCACCGCGGTCGCGATCTACATGAAGTACTGGGCCGTGTTCACGGACGTGCCGCAGTGGGTGTTCGCGCTCGGCGCGCTCGGGATCGTGTCGGTGATGAACATGATCGGCGTGAAGGTGTTCGGCGAGATGGAGTTCTGGTTCTCGCTGGTCAAGGTCGGCACGCTCGCGGTGTTCCTCGCGGTCGGCGCCGTGTTTCTCGCGAGCGGCCATCCGGTCGCCGGCCAGATGCCGGGGCTTCACCTGGTCGCGGATCACGGCGGGATCTTCCCGCACGGCATCCTGCCGGCCGTGCTGATCGTGCAGGGCGTCGTGTTCGCGTATGCGAGCATCGAGCTCGTGGGCGTCGCGGCGGGCGAGACCGCCGATGCGCGCAAGGTCTTGCCGAAAGCCATCAACAGCGTGATGTGGCGCATTGCGCTGTTCTACGTCGGCTCGGTCGTGCTGTTGACGATGCTGCTGCCGTGGACCGCGTACAGCGCGCACGAAAGCCCGTTCGTGACGTTCTTCAGCAAGCTCGGCGTGCCGTACGTCGGCACCGTGATGAACGTCGTGGTGCTGACCGCCGCGCTGTCGAGCCTGAACTCCGGCCTCTATTCGACCGGGCGCGTGCTGCGCTCGCTCGCGATGGGCGGATCGGCGCCGCGCTTCGTGTCGCGGATGAACGCACGCGGCGTGCCGTACGGCGGGATCCTGATCACGGTCGCGATCAATGCGATCGGCGTGCCGCTGAACTACATCGTGCCGGCGCAGGCGTTCGAGATCGTGCTGAACATGGCGTCGCTCGGGATCATCACGACGTGGGGCTTCATCGTCATGTGCCAGATCCTGTTCCGCCGCGCGGTCGATCGCGGCGAGTTGAAGGCCGTGTCGTTCCGGATGCCCGGCGCGCCGTTCACGTCGTGGCTCACGCTGGCCTTCCTCGTCGGCGTGCTGGTGCTGATGGCATTCGACTATCCGGGCGGCACGTGGACCATCGCGACGATTCCGGTCGTCGTGCTCGCGCTGGTGGTCGGCTGGAAGCTGGCGAAGCGCGGCGCCGCGCGGGAGCGGGCGGCGGATGCGCTTGCATCTTCGGCCACGCGCGCCGTCGCCGATCCGGCGCGGGGCGTCTGAAGAAGGGATGAGCCGGGCGCGCCGGGTCGTTCGCGGCCGGCGCGCCCGGCGCCTCGTGACGGTCAGTTCAATCCGGTGCGTTCGCCGACCCAGCGGCCGAAATCGCCGGCCATCTCCGCGGTCAGTTCGTGGCCGGCCGCGTACAGCCGCGTATCGTGCGCGACGCCGAGCGCCGTGAGCTTCGCGTCGGCGGTGTCGGCCCACGCGACGGGCAGCTTGTCGTCGGCGCGGCCGTGCACGATCAGCGCATGGAGCGGGCGAAGGGCATCGCGCGGCGCGATCAGCGGATCGATTTCGGGCAGGATGCGCCCGCACAACACCGCGAATGCGGTGACGTCCTGCGGCGACGTGAGGCCGACGCTCGCGCTCATGATGCCGCCCTGGCTGAAGCCGGCAATCACCGTCGGCAAGGTCGCGCCCGTGTCACCGCCGGCGTGGAAGGCGCGCAGCAGCGTGATCAGCTTGACGCGGCTCGCGTCCGCGCGGGCCGCGTCGATTTCGGGGCCGTTGGGGCCGAAGCGCACCGGAAACCACGCGTGCTGGTCGGGGCCGAACGCGAGCGGGGCGCGCAGGAAGGCGATCTCGATGCGCGGATCGATGACGTCGGCCAGGTTCAGCAGGTTGGTTTCGTTGCCGCCGACGCCATGCAGCAGCAACAGGCGGGCAGCGGGGCGGCCGGTGGCCGGGCGCAGCCGGTACTGGAGGCCCGACTCGGGATCGGTGGTCAGCGGCAGGACGTCGGTCATTGCGTGGGGTCCGAAAGGGGAGCGATGCGACAGTCTAGGGCGTGCGGGCGGTGACGTGAATCGCCGGCGTGCGATTGATTGTTTCCTGGTGGGAATGAATCGGGTTTCCGCGACGCCCCGTTGCTCATTGTTCATATACCGATCGGGTGACTCGTCATCAGCGCGCGGAGTGGTTAAAATAGATACATTTCGTAGATACGCGAGGGGCGAAGATGGATACTGCCAAGATTTTCAAGCATGGCGGATCGCAGGCTGTCCGTCTGCCGAAGGATTTCCGCTTCGACACGACCGAGGTCCGGATTCGTCGCCACGGTTCATCGGTGATTCTCGAGCCGGTGCCGCAAGACTGGGCATGGCTCACGCCGCTGATCGGCCCGGTCGACGCCGATTTCGAAGCCGCCGCCACGACCGAGCCTGCCGCTCAGGAACGCCCGGATCTGGACGTATTCGAATGAAATTTCTGCTGGACACCAACGCTGTAATCGCCATCATGAAAGGCGAGCCGGCCATGCTGGCTCGGCTGCGCACGTATCAGCCAGCCGATTTCGGCATGCCGGCGATCGTCGCGCATGAACTCTATTACGGCGCCTACAAGAGCCAGAGAGCGGCAGCGAACGTGGCACGTGTCGAGGCACTTCAGTTCGAGGTGGTGTCGTTCGATGTGGAGGATGCTCAGCACGCGGGCGAGATTCGTGCGCATCTGACTGCGGCGGGCACCCCGATCGGTCCGTACGATGCGTTGATCGCAGGGCAGGCACGCGCTCGGCGTCTGGTGCTCGTCACACATAACGTGCGCGAGTTTGCGCGAGTCCCGGGGCTACAGGTCGAGGATTGGCTCGCCGAGGCGCGTGAAAACTGATCGCATGGCGGTCATGCCGCAACGGGAGCGGATTCGTCCTGCGGGCGCGCGCCGCCCGGACCTCACCGCAACCGGATCACCGTCGACTTCAACTCCGTATATTTCTCCAGCGCGTGCAGCGAGTTGTCGCGTCCGTTGCCCGATTCCTTGAAGCCGCCGAACGGGAAGTTCATGTCGTCGGTTTCCTCATAGCCGTTCACCCACACCGTACCGGCCCGCAGCCGGCGCGCGGTTTCGTGCGCGGTCGTCAGGTTGGCCGTCCATACCGATGCGGCCAGCCCGTAGCGCGTGTCGTTCGCGTGCGCGATGGCCGTATCGAGATCGTCGAACGCCGTGACCGCCAGCACCGGCCCGAAAATCTCCTCGCGCACGATCCGCGCGTCGGCACGCGGGCAGTCGAACACGGTCGGTTCGACGTACTGGCCGCCGCTCCCGGCGCGCGCACGCTTGCCGCCCGCGAGCAACGTCGCCTCGTCGCGGCCCGCGTCGACGTAGCCGAGCACGCGTTCGACCTGCGCGGCATCGATCAGGCTGCCCATGCGCGTCGCGGGCGACAGCGGATCGCCGGGCGCGTACTCGGGTGCGATCGCGAGCACGCGCGCGACGAGTTCGTCACGGATCGCACGATGAACGAGCAAACGGGAACCCGCCGTACACATCTGCCCGGTGTTGTAGAACACCGCATGCGCGACGGTGCGCGCCGCGCGTTCGAGGTCCGGACAGTCGGGCAGTACGATCTGCGGCGACTTGCCGCCGAGTTCGAGCCACACGCGCTTCAGGTTCGAATCGGCCGCGCAGCGCGCGACCTTGTGGCCAACCGCGGTCGAGCCGGTAAATGCGATGCAGTCGACGTCCGGATGCCGCGCGAGCGCTTCGCCCGCATCGCCGAAGCCCGGCAGCACGTTCAGCACGCCGGCCGGCAGCCCGGCCTGCGCGGCCAGCGCGGCGAGTCGCAACGCACTGAGCGGCGATTTCTCCGACGGTTTCAGCACGACGCTGTTGCCGGCCGCGAGCGCCGGCGCGCATTTCCACATCGCGATCATCGCGGGGAAATTCCATGGCACGACCGCCGCGACCACGCCGATCGGCTCGCGCGTGACGAGCCCGACGAGATGCGCGTCGGCTGGCGCGACTTCGCCGCCCGTCTTGTCGATCGCTTCGGCGAACCACTCGGCGCAGTAGGCGGTCGACGGGATGTCGATCGTGGTCGTGTCGCCGATCGGCTTGCCGGTGTCGAGCGTTTCGAGCAGCGCGAGATCGTCCGCGTGCTCGCGGATCAGCGTGGCCCAGCGCAGCATCACGCGCTTGCGTTCGCGCGGCGACGCGTCGCGCCATGCACCGCTTTCGAATGCGCGCCTCGCGGCCGCGACCGCGAGGTCGGCGTCGGCCTGCCGGCAATGCGCGACCTGCGCGAGCGCGCGGCCGTCGATCGGGCTCGTGCAGGCGAAGGTGGCGCCGTCGTGCGCGTCGCGGAACGTACCGTCCACGAAGGCGCGGGAATCGATGTCGAGCTGGCTGGCGCGCGTGCGCCAGGCGTCGTTCGTCTGCATGAGAACACTCCGTCGTGGGTCGGCGAGATCAGCGTGAAGCGGGCGTAGGGCGGCGGATCGCAATCGCGCGGCCCGCATGCGGCTCGTGCGGCGCGCGCGCATGTTCGGCGTGAATCGCGTCGAGATGCCGGCGGATCGCGGCCGGGAACGGCGCGGAGCGTTTCGCGCGCATGTCGACGTGGGTCAGCAGTTGCTCGCCGGTCGCGAGTTGCGCGCCCGTCGTCGCATGGTGCATCGAATGGAACACGTGCAGCCGCCGGTCGTCCATGTCGAGCAGCCGCACCGTGAGCCTGAGCGGTTCGCCGAGCATCGCTTCGCGCAGGTGGCGGATATGCGTTTCCGCCGAGTAAATCGAGCAGCCGGCCTCGCGATAGTCGTCGTCGATGCCGAAGTAGCGGAAGAACGCATCGCTGCTGTCGCCGAACACGAGCAGATAGCACGATTCGCTCATGTGGCCGTTGTAATCGACCCACTCGGGCTGCACGGTGCAGCGATGCAGGACGAGGGGCGTCGCGATCGGTGCGGCGGGGTCGTACGGACGCGCCTTCTGTCCTTCGTAGGCCGAGCGCAGGCGCGGCTCGGCGGCGGGGCTGAGGTGGGTCGTCATCCAGTGCACTCCAGGGTTCGGAACGGGCCCGCACGTCGTCCGCGGGGCTGCCGGTCGATGTTATGACGGGTTGAACGTTTTTTCAATAAAGATATCACCGATGCGTGTAAACACCGGTGCGGATTCCTCTCCCAATCAATTGAACATTCATTCAACGAAACCTATACTCGCCAGCGCCGCGATGCCGAAGCGAAGCAGGGCGGGCGGCGCATCTGCATGTCACGTACAACGAACAATCGATCCGCCTCGTGCGGAAACCGGAGACACCGAAAAATGAAGAAGCGCTTCCTGCTGGCCGGCATGATGTCGGTGATGGTCCACGGCTACGCACACGCCCAGAGCAGCGTATCGCTGTACGGGATCATCGACGGCGGCATCACCTACGTGAACAATACGGGCGGCGCGCATGCGTACCTGTTCGACGACGGCGTGTCGTACGGCAACCGCGTCGGCCTGATGGGCACGGAGGATCTCGGCGGCGGCAACAAGGCCGTGTTCAAGCTCGAGAACGGGTTCCGGCTCGGCACCGGCAAGCTGAACCAGGGCGGCGCGATGTTCGGGCGGCAGGCGTACGTGGGGCTTGGCAACGACTGGGGCACGCTGACGTTCGGCAACCAGTACGACTTTGCGTTCGATTTCACTGCGAACTACAACGTCAGCGCGTTCGGCAGCGGCTACGGCGTGCACCTGGGCGACTTCGACCGTCAGAGCGGCGACCGGCTGCAGAACGCGGTGAAGTTCGTCAGCAACAGTTTCCACGGGCTCGTGGTCGGTGGCATGTATTCGTTCAGCAACGATGCGGGCAGCTTCCACGACGGCAGTGCGTGGAGCCTGGGCGCGAGCTACACGCACGGCGATTTCTCGGCAGGCGGCAACTATACGCGGCTCAACGCGCCGCGCCGGCTCGCGGCGCTCGATCCGTATGCGCAGATGGGCGTGAGTACGATGCTCGGACAGACGGTCGCGACCGTCGATCCGGCGACGGGCGCGGTCACGGACCTGCACGACTCGACGCCGTTCTCGATCGACTCGCAGTCGATCTTCGGGATCGGCGCGTCGTACACGCTCGGCAAGCTGACGCTCAACGCGGATTTCAGCAACACGACGTTCAAGGGCTACGGGCAATCGTCGACGATGCGCGTGTACGAGGCGGGCGGCCTGTACCAGGCGAGCCCGGCGCTGTCGCTCGTCGCGGGCTACCAGTACACGACGTTCGAAGGCCATCACTGGCACGAAGTCGCGCTCGGAACGCATTACGCGCTGTCCAAGCGCACGGACGTCTATGCGGCCGTCGACTGGATGCGCGCATCGAACGGCGTCGATGCGGTGATCGGCTACAGCTTCACGCCGTCGACGAGCCGCACGCAAGCCGCCGCGCGCATCGGCATGCGGCACAACTTCTGATCGTTCCCCCGGCCCGGGCCGGGCAGAGCCGGCCCCGTCGGCCCGGCTCGGGCCTGCGTCGAAGGGTGTCGTCGCCGCGCTGCGCGACGCGGCCGGCGACGATTGCGTGAGCACGGACGGCACGCTCGGCGAGCGTCATTGAACGAACTGCGGCGAAGACCCGCGCACGCTTGCCGCCGGCCCGCTCGGGCGATACCTGAGCGGGCCGGCGGGTGTCAGGCGTCGAGCCTGACCAGCGCATCAACGGCCACCGCGCCGCGTTCCATCACCAGCAGCGGATTGACGTCGAGTTCGACCAGCGTGTCGGCGTGTGCCTGCGCGAAGCGTGCGATCGCCATCACGTTTGCCACCACCGTATCGAGATCGGCCTTCGGACGTCCGCGATAGCCGGTCAGCAGCGGGCCGAGCTTCAGCCCGAGCAGGGCGTCGCGCACATCGCTTTCACGCACCGGCAGCAGGAGTGTCGCGGTGTCGCGGATCAGCTCGACCAGCACGCCGCCGGTGCCGAGCACGAGCGCAAGACCGAAATTCGGCTCGCGCTTCACGCCGACGATCAGTTCGAGCAGCGGCGCGTCGGCCATCTTTTCGACGAGGATGCGCTCGACGCGCACGTCCGGCGCGTAACGCGCGACCTGTTCGGTCATCCGCTCGACGGCGGCGGCGACGGCTTCGGGCGACGCGAGCTTCAGCGCGACCGCGCCGGCCTCGGTCTTGTGCGGCAGGCGATCGCTGACCACTTTCACGCAGACCGGAAACCCGAGCCGCTGCGCGGCGAACGGTGCATCGGCGGGCGCGACGCATTCGGCGGACGGCACGTCGAGCCCGTGCGCGGCCAGCATCCGCTTGCTCGCCCATTCGTCGTGCAGCGTCGTGGCGCCGTGACTGGCGCCGCCGTTGCCGGCCCGCAGTACCGGCAGCGCGTTCAGCGCATCGGCGTCGAGCACGCGGCGGCGCGTCTCGCCGTAAGTCATCGCCGCGCCGATTGCGTCGATCCCGTCGGCGAGCCCCTGCAGCGGCGCGATGCCGGCCGCGGCCATGCGTGCTGCGTGATCGGGCGGCGTGAGGTCCGGAAACACCGAGATCACCGCGCCGACCACGCCGTGCTGGCGCGCGGACGCGGCGAACGCTTGCGCCGCGATGTCGCACAGCGGCCGTTCGCCGGTCGCTTCCTGCGGATAGTCGAGAATCATCGCGGCCGCGCCGGGGCGGTCGGCCAGCAACGCGTCGCAGCACGCGCGCATCTTGTCCGGATCGCCCCACGGCGTCGTCGTGAAATCGAGCGGGTTCGCGATCGTCGCGTACTCGGGCAGCACGTTGCCGAGCGCGTCGCGCCCGGCATCGCCGACCGGCGGGAATGCGATGCCGCGCGCCTCGCCGAGATCCGCGACGAGCCCTGCATCGCCGCCGGACGTCGCGAGCGCGGCGAGCGTGCGGCGCTCGGGCACACCGGCGATCGCGAACAGCTTCAGCGTTTCGACGAGGCCGACCGGGTCCTTCACGCGGATCACGCCGAGCCGCCGGAACAGTGCGTCGTACAGCGCGTCCGAGCCCGCAAGCGAACTCGTGTGGCTGATCGCGAGCTGCGCGCCGAGCGCCGAAGTCCCGCTCTTCAGTGCGACGATCGGCACGCCGCGCGCGAGCGCGCGGGCGGCGGCCTCGCTGAACGCGCGCACGTCCTTCAATCCTTCGAGATGCACGCCGATCGCGCGGATGCGCGGATCGTCGACGAATGCATCGACGAGGCGCGCGATGTCGACCGACGCCTGGTTGCCGACGCTCGCCAGGTACGCGAACGGCACCGAGCGTGCGCTCATCGACAGGTTGTACGCGAGGTTGCCGCTTTGCGTGATCACCGCGACGCCCGACTCGACGCGCGGCGCGCCGTGCGCGACCGGCCACAGCGCGCTGCCGTTCAGGCCGTTGATCAACCCGTAGCAGTTGGGCCCGAGCACGGCCATGTCGCCGGCGGCGTCGACGAGCGCCTGCTGTAATCCGGCGCCGCCGGCGCCCGTTTCGGAGAAACCCGACGCGTACACGATCGCGCCGCCGGCGCCGCGTTCGGCGAGCGCGCGCACGACGTCGATCGCCTGCCGCGCGGGGACCGCGACGAACACGGCATCGGGCGCGGCGGGCAGGTCGGCGACGCTTGCATGGCAGTGCACGCCGTCGATCTCGGCATGGTTCGGATTGACGAGCCAGATGTCGCCGGCATAGCCGTAGTGGCGACAGCGCTGCACGGCGCCCGCGATGCCGCGCCCGCCGACGAACGCGATGCTGGCCGGCTCGAGCAGCCGGCGCAGGTTGGCCGCGGCGGCGGCACGGCGATCCCTGACTTCAGGGGAAGAGGTCATGATGGTCCTTTCGGAACGCGCGCCGGCTTGCGCGCCGGCGCGACGTTTCGCGTCAGCTGTAGCGTCGGAGGATTTCCTTGGACAGGATGTGGCGCTGGATCTCGGACGTGCCTTCCCAGATACGCTCGATGCGCGCATCGCGCCAGAAGCGCTCGATCGGCAGTTCGTCCATCAACCCCATGCCGCCGTAGATCTGCACCGCGTGATCGGTTACGCGGCCGAGCGTCTCGGTGGCCAGCAGTTTCGCGAGCGCGGCGTCGCCGTCGGTCATCGTGCCCTGGTCGAGCTTCTGCGCGGTGTAGAGCGTGACGAGTTCCGCCGCGCGGATCTCGGTCTGCATGTCGGCGAGCTTGAACGACGTGCCCTGGAAATCGCCGATGCGCTTGCCGAACTGATGGCGCGTCGCGGCCCATTCGGCGGCCATCTCGAACGCGCGCTGCGCGCGGCCGATGTTGTTCGCGGCGACCATCACGCGGCCGGCGGTGAGCCAGTCGTTCGCGAGCTCGAAGCCGCGATGCTCTTCGCCGAGGATCTGCGCGGCGCTCACGCGGCAGTCGGACAGGAAGATCTCCGACTGGTGGTAGCCGCGCAGGCTCGTGCAGTGCGGGCCGCGCCGCACGGTCATGCCCGGCGTGTCCTTGTCGATCAGGAAGCAGGTCACGCGCTTGCGCTTCTGGCCGCGCACTTCCTCCTCGCCGGTGACGGCGAACAGGATCACGAAGTCGGCCGTATCCGCGTGGCTGATGAAGTGCTTGCTGCCGTTGATCACGTAGTCGTCGCCGTCGCGCACCGCGCGCGTGCGGATGCCCATCGCGTCGGAGCCGGCGCCCGGTTCGGTCAGCGCGAAGCAGTCGACGCGCTCGCCGCGCACGGCCGGCTTCAGGTAGCGCTCGATCTGGTCGCCCTTGCATGCCATCAGGATCTTGCTGGGCCGCGCGACGAACACATGCAGCGCCCAGCTCGTGCGGCCGAGCTCGCGCTCGACCAGCGCCTGCGTCACGTAGTCGAGGCCCGGGCCGCCGGCGCTCTCGGGCATGTTGAACGCGTAGAAGCCAAGCTCGAGCGACTTGCGGCGGATCGAATCGGCGAGTTCGGCCGGCACGTCGTCGGCGCGATCGACTGCGAATTCATGAGGCTGCAGTTCCTTCTCGACGAACTGACGCAGCGACGTCACCAGCATGTCCTGCTCTTGGGTCAGCGAAAAATCCATCAATCATCTCCCGACAAAATGGGGTGCGCGGCCTTCGACCGACGCGCGAAGCGCTTCCTGGCCGTCCTCGCTGTGACCGCAAGCGACGCCGGCCGCCAACTCGCCGCGCAGTTGCTCGGCAAGGGTATGCGTGAGCGACTGCGCAAGCAGTGCCTTGGTATGGCCGAACGCGACGCTCGGCCCCTGAGCGAGCCGCGCGGCGAACGCGGCGACATGCTCCGCGAACGCATCGGCGTCGACGACTTCGGACACGAGCCCGGCCGCGAGCGCATCCTGCGCATTCCAGCGTTCATTGAGGAAGATGAAGCGGCGCACGACGTCGGGGCGCGCGAGGCGCGGCAGGAACCAGCTTCCGCCCATGTCGGGGCTGTAGCCCATGCCCGTATACCCGCAGCGCAGCGTCGCGGCCGTGCTCGCGATGCGGAAGTCGCACGCGAAGCCGATGTCGGTGCCCGCGCCGACCGTCGAACCATTCAACGCGGCGATCGTGGGGCGCGGAAACGCGGCGAGCGCCTGCACGAAACGGTGCGCGCGTTCGGTCCACCCGTAGGTGTCGAGTTCGCCATTGCGCTCGGCCTCGGCCCACTCGTCGACGTCCGCGCCCGCGCAGAATGCGCTGCCGGTGCCGGTCAGCACGACGCAGCGCACCGCCGGATCGTTCGCGAGCGCGTCGAGCGTCTCGCGAAGAAAGTCGAGATGCGGCCGCGCGAGCGAATTGCGCTTCGCCGGGCGGTTCAGTCGAAGGGTCACGACGCCGTCGTGCCGTTCGATTCGGATGTCCTCGATGCTCATGCTGATCACTGTCTCCTGGTTGTTGTGTGTCGGGGTGTGTCAGAGCCGGCAAGGGTCGCCGCTACTTGCGGACCGCATTTCGGCATAGTATAAGTTCTGTTAAATGAACGTTCAACCCAATTGTGAGTCGACCAGGAGACACACGATGAGCGTGGTGATGGAGACGTCGGCAGGTGTGGAGGAAGGAAGGGTCGGGGCGCATGTGGCACGCACCGCATCGGCGGGGCGCATCGCGAGCGGCGCAGGCCTGCAGATCGATCGCGTGTCGAAGCGCTACGGCAGTGTGCATGCGTTGCGGGAAACTTCGATCGAGATTCCACGCGGCGAATTCCTGACGATCCTCGGGCCGTCGGGTTCCGGCAAGACGACGCTGCTGACGATCGTCGCGGGCTTCGAGCATCCGACCACCGGCGACCTGTGCGTGGGCGGCCGCAGCATCGTCGCGTTGCCGCCGGAGAAGCGCAACTTCGGGATGGTGTTCCAGGGCTATGCGCTGTTTCCGCACATGACGGTCGAACAGAACGTCGCGTATCCGCTGATGGTGCGCAAGCAGAAGGGGCCCGACGCGGTGAAGCGCGTGAAGGCCGCGCTCGATCTCGTGCGGCTCGGCCATCTCGCGGATCGCCTGCCGCGCCAGTTGTCGGGTGGCCAGCAGCAACGCGTCGCGATCGCGCGCGCGCTGGTGTTCGATCCCGATCTCGTGCTGCTCGACGAACCGCTTGGCGCGCTCGACCGCAAGCTGCGCGGCGAGGTGCAGGTCGAACTGAAGGCGCTGCACGAACGGCTCGGGGCAACGTTTCTGTTCGTCACGCACGACCAGGAGGAAGCGCTGTCGATGTCGGACCGGATCGCGATCATGCGCGACGGTCGGCTCGAGCAGATCGGCACGCCGGACGGGCTGTACGAACAGCCGGCGAACCGCTTCGTCGCGGATTTCCTCGGCAAGAGCAACTTCATCGAAGGCGTGGCACTCGGCGGCGATGCGGCCACCACGCACTATCGCGTCGGCGATACGCGGTTCGTCGCGCCCGCGTGCGGCGCGCGCGCCGACGACACGCTGCTGTTCGCGCTGCGCCCCGAGAAGGTCGCCGTGTCGGCGACGTCGTGCGGCGGCGCGCACAACGAAGTGGCCGGCCGCATCCGTCATTGGAGCTATTTCGGTTCGTCGTACCGCTTCGAGATCGAGACGTCGGCGCTCGGCTGCATGACGGCGGACGTGCCCGCGTGGCGAGGGCTCGCGTCGCCGCACACCGGCATGGACGTGTTCGTGCAGTGGGAGCGCGACGCGACCTGCCGGATCGCGGCCGACTGACGCGGCGAACGCTGTATCCCGCGCGACGCGGCGCCTGCCGTCGTCGCCGGCCGATTCCCCGTGCCCGACAACGACGAGATGCGTGCGGGCGCTGCCCAGCCTGGAGGAGACACCATGACGAACCGCCATCTGCAGGACCTGCTCGACCAAGCACGCGAGCTGCAACCCGTGACCTCGCAGCGCCGCCGCGATTTCCTGCGGCTGTGCGCGGCGGCCGGCATCGCACCGACGCTGCTGTCGCTCGGCGCGAAGGACGCGCTGGCGTCGAACCCGAAGGAAATCGTGCTCAGCGCATGGGGCGGCGAAGCGCGTTCGGCGTTCCGCTCCGCGTACATGGACCCGTTCACGAAGGCGAGCGGGATCAGGATGGGCTACGACTCGTCGCCGGAGGACGGCAAGATCAAGGCGATGGTCGAGAACAGGAACGTGATCTGGGACGTGATGGATCTCGACGGCTTCGCGGCGATCAAGCTCGGCAAGCAGGGCTTCCTGCGGCCGATCGATTATTCGGTCGTTGGCCGCAACACACTGCCTGGGCTCGCGTCGGATTTCGGCGTGCCGTCGTACCTGCTGAGCTACGTGCTCGTCTACGACGCGCGCAAGTTCGGCGCGAATCCGCCGAAGAACTGGGCCGATTTCTGGAACGTCGGCAAGTTTCCGGGCAAGCGCGGGCTGTGGAAGTGGATGGGCGGCGCGCTCGAAGCCGCGCTGATGGCCGACGGCGTCGACAAGGACAAGGTCTACCCGATCGACGTGCCGCGCGCGCTGAAGAAACTCAAGGAGCTGCGCTCGAACGTGCTGCTGTGGGATTCGGGCGCGGACAGCCTGCAGCTGCTGCGCAACGGCGAAGTCAGCATGGCGTGCATCTGGCATACGCGCGCGAACGTGATCCAGCGCGAGAGCAACGGCCGGTTCCGCTATACGTGGGAGCAGGGGCTCGCGTCGTGCGACGTGTGGGGCGTGCCGAAGAACAACCCGTCGGGCGATGCCGTCTGGCAGTTCATCAAGTTCGTGCAGGGTGTGGAGCCGCAGGTGCGCCTGCTGTCGCTGCTCGGCAACGGGCCGGTGACGCCGGCCGCGACCGCCGCGGTGCCGCAGGCGCTGCGCGCCGACAATCCCGGCACGCCCGAGAACTGGGCGAAGCAGTGCAAGGTGAATCCCGAATGGTGGGCGCAGCATTACGAAGCGACGCTCGCGCAGTACACCGACCTGATGTCGTCCTGATCCGCCGCCTCGTGAGCGTGACGCCATGACTCCCCTGTCTACTCCCGCCGCGGGCGCCGTCCCGCTCGGCCGCGCGAAGGCCGACCGCTACTGGCTGCTCGTCGTGCCGCTGCTCGCGGTGCTGATCGTGCTGTACGTGGTTCCGCTCGTGCGCGTGCTGTGGCTCGGCTTCACGGTGCCGGAGCCCGGCCTGCAGAACTACGCGCGGCTGCTCGACAACCACGGCGTGCGCCGCGTGCTATGGACGACGCTGCGCGTGTGCGCGGTCACAACGGTCTTTTCGGTCGCGCTCGGCTACGCGATCGCCTATGCGATGGCGCACGTCGGCCCGCGTCAGCGGATGGCGCTGATGTTCGGGTTGCTCGTGCCGTTCTGGGCGTCGGTGCTGGTGCGCGCGTTCTCGTGGCTGTTCCTGCTCGGCGAGCAGGGGCTCGTCAACACGCTGCTGATGCGCGTCGGGCTGATCGACGCGCCGCTGCCGCTGATGCGCAACGAGATCGGCGTCGTGATCGGGATGATCCACTTCATGATTCCGTATGCGGTGCTGCCGCTGTACGCGAACATGAAGGGCATCGACCCGCAGCTCGCGCGTGCGTCGCAGGGGCTCGGCGCGGGCGCGTTCGTCACGTTCCGCAAGGTGTATTTCCCGCAGACGCGGCCGGGCATCGTCGGCGCGGCGATCCTCGTGTTCATCTTCTCGCTCGGTTTCTACGTGACGCCGGTGATTCTCGGCGGCGGCCGCACGGTGATGATCGCCGAATACATCAGCACGCAGATCCTGCAGCTCGTGAACTGGGGCAGCGGGGCGGCGCTCGCGTCGCTGCTGCTGGCGTCGATCCTGGCTGCGCTCGCGCTGCTCGCGCGTTTCGTCGACCTGCGCGAGCTGTTCGGCGCGCGCTGATTCGAACGGAGGACGAACCGATGAAGAACCGCATGACCGCAGGGCGCGCGCTGGTGGTCGGTGTCGCGTGGGCCGCGATCCTGTTCCTGATGCTGCCGCTGCTCGTATCGGTGCCCGTCTCGCTGACCCCGAGCGACTACCTGTCGATGCCGGACGGCACGCTGTCGTTGCGGCACTACGGCGTGCTGCTCGACGACGACGGCTGGGTGTCGAGCTTTCTCCAGAGCGGGTTGATCGCACTGGCGTCGTCGGCGATCTCGGTCACGCTCGGCACACTGTGCGCGATCGGGCTGTGGAAGGTCGCGTCGCGGCGCGGAGAGTTCGTGCGCGGCGTGATCCTGTTTCCGCTGATCGTGCCGCCGATCGTGTCGGCGCTCGCGTTCTATCGGCTGTGGGGCGAGCTCGGGATGCTCGACAGCCTGCCGGCCGTGATCCTGTCGCACGTCGTGCTGTCGGTGCCTTACGTGGTGGTGGCCGTATCTGCGTCGCTCGCGACGGTCGGCTTGCGGATCGAGCAGGCGTCGCGCAGCCTCGGCGCGAACCTCGCGCAAACGCTGCGCTACGTGATCCTGCCGTCGGTCCGGCCGGGCGTGCTGTCGGCGGCGGTGTTCGCATTCATCCTGTCGTGGGACGAGCTGGTCGTCACGCTGTTTATCTCGAGCCGGAGCGTGTACACGCTGCCGCGCCGCATGTGGGACGGGATGCGCGAGAACGTCGACCCGGCGATCGCGTCGGTGTCCACGCTGCTGCTCGTCGCGACCTGCGTCGCGATCGGCCTGTCGCTGCTGCGCAAGCGCGCGGCCGGGGCCGTGTGAGTTCAACCCTTCAACGTTACGTTGCGGAGAAAAATCGCATCATGAAAGTCCTGATCGTCCACGCCCATCCCGAGGCGCAGTCGTTCACCACGTCGATGCTGCACCGCGCGGTGAGTACGCTCGAAGCGCAGGGGCACACCGTGACGGTGTCCGACCTGTACGCGATGCAGTGGAATCCGGTCGCGAGCGCGGCGGATTTCGGCGTGCGCAAGAACCCCGACTATCTCGTCTACGCGCTGGAGCAGCGCGAGAACGTCGCCGCGCACGCGATCGCGCCGGACATCGCCGCCGAACTCGACAAGCTGGCCGCATGCGACCTGCTGATCCTGAGCTTCCCGCTGTTCTGGTGCTCGGTACCGGCGATCATGAAGGGCTGGATCGACCGCGTGCTCGTGTCGGGCAAGGTGTACGGCGGCGTGCGCTTCTACGATCGCGGCGGGATGCGCGGCAAGCGCGCGCTGCTCGCCTATACGTGCGGCGGCCGCGACTACATGTTCGGCGCGGACGGCGTGCATGGCGAAATGGACCTGATGCTGCGCCACGTGCTGCGCGGCACGCTCGGCTATGCGGGCTTCGACGTGCTGCCGTCGTTCGTCGGCTATCACGTGCCGTATATCGGCGATGCCGAGCGCGCGGCCGTGCTCGACCGCTACGACGACCATCTCGCGCAGCTCGATCGGCTCGAACCGATGGCGTTTCCGACGCTCGACGACTTCGACGGCGACATGCGGCCGCGCGAGCGCGCGCCGCAGGAAGCCGCGCTGGACTGATCGCGACACCCGGCCACGATGCCGATACGCCTCTCAACCATCCGACCGCATCCGAGTTCGAACGATGACCCTGACGTCGAGCGACGTGCTGCTGTTCCTGACCGGCCTGCTGACGCTGTTCTGTCCGCCGGTTGCGATCCCGATGTACGCGGCCGTTACCGGGCATTTTCCCGACGTGACGCAGCGACAGATCGCATTCAGGCTGTTCGCGTGGATCGCGGTGCTGATGGTCGGCGCGGTATGGGGCGGGCAGTTCCTGCTGCGCATGCTCGGCCTCACGCTCGGCGCGTTGACGCTGACGGGCGGCCTCGTGCTGTGCCTGTGGTCGATTCCGATGATGCGCGGCACGGCAAACGACGAACGCAGCGGCGGCGACACGCGGCTCGAGTACGCACAATGGCGCAACTACATTGCCGTGCCGCTGATCTTCCCGCTGTCGATCGGCAGCGCGGTGATGTCGCTCGTGATCACGACGGCGACGCGCTTTCATACGCCGTCCGACCTGCTCGCGCTGAGCGCGGCCTGCGTGCTGCATGCGGGCGTGATCGGGCTCACGTATGCGTGCTCGGCGTCGTGGTGCCGGCGGCTCGGCGAGATCGGCCGGACGCTCGTCGAGCGGCTGTCGGGCATCGTGCTGACCGCGATCGCGTTCCAGATGCTCGCGCAAGGCGTACGCGAACTGCTGCCGGGGCTCGCGCACTGACGGCTTCGCCGCTTGGCGAACGATCCAGAAACCTGTCCTGAACGATGGAGGCGAAATGAAAACAGTTGGCATGTATCTCGTCGACCTGCTCGCCGCATACGGCGTCGACACGGTGTTCGGCATTCCCGGCGTGCACACGATCGAGCTGTACCGCGGGCTGGCCGGCAGCACGCTGCGTCACGTGAGTGCGCGCCACGAGCAGGGCCTCGGTTTCATGGCGGACGGCTATGCGCGCGCGACCGGCAAGCCCGGCGTGTGCTTCGTGATCACCGGCCCCGGGATGACGAACATCGCGACGTCGATGGCGCAGGCGTTTGCGGATTCGATTCCGATGCTGGTGATCTCGAGCGTCAACGCGTCCGGCGATATCGGCTCGGGCAACGGCCATCTGCACGAGCTGCCGGACCAGCACGCGTTCGCCGGGAACGTTGCCGCGTTCAGCTATACGGTGCCGCGCGCCGATGCACTGCCGCAGGCGATCGCGCGCGCGTTCGCGGTGTTCTCGGGCGGCCGGCCGCGCCCGGTGCACCTCCAGATCCCGCTCGACGTGCTCGCGGCGCCGGCCGACACGTTGCCGCCCGTGCCGGCGGCGCCGCC